>DATLAM010000025.1:0-6007 GCA_035527435.1 Bathyarchaeia archaeon | reverse complement strand
GCCCTTACCACCTATTCTGATTTATTAGAAATGGGAGGGGAAGAAGCAGCCGAAATGGAAAGAGGAGACTTGGTTAAAGATGTCCCCGAGGCTGATAAAGATGTGACCGGAAAAGGAATGGCAATTCTTTTATCACGGCATAGGGCCGGAGAAAAAAAGGGAAAATAGTTTCAAAAACCGTCATCCTCTTGATTTTTTTCCCGGTTTAGGCTAAATTACATCCACTTCTGTCCAAATCCCTGTCCGAATAAATTTAACTTGATAACATCTGCCCGGAAAGGGGCAAAATGCTTTTATGGGGGACTTTTACTTTAGGTTTCTGTGCTGGCTCTATCCTTTTTTTCCATGTCTTCAGCGAAAAGTACGAGTAGGCCTTAAAACTTAAGACCCAGGATCAATACCCATAACCTATAACAACGTAGCCTTTTTCATGCCTAAAAAGGAAGAATTTTAATACCCACCTGGCCTTTACACCCAATCCTATAGCTTTAAAGACTTGCCTCCAGAAGAGCTGAGCCGGCGCTTGCTAAGTTAAAGCCTTGGCAGAAAAAATTCCCTTTAGAATTTGTTATAATCATCTTTAAGATGAAAAGGATTAAAAGCCTGCCCCTGCTTTTGCCAATCTTAGTTCTTTCCGTTTTTTTGAATGCCTTTTTTGTAATCAGAGAATCCAAAATATTCAAGGGCAGCCAGGACCAGCTTGAAGGAAGGGTGGTCAGGGTGATTGACGGTGACACTTTTGATCTTGACCAGGACATCCGGATCCGGCTGGCCGGAGCCCAAGCCCCGGAATATCCCAAGGGCTGTTTGGCTGCCCAGGCCAAAGAGAGACTGGAAGAGCTTCTTTTAGGCAAACAGGTTGAAATTGAAGTGATCCAAGAGGATAACTTTGGTCGCCAAGTAGGCTTTGTTAGAAAAGACAAACTTTTGATTGACCAGGTTTTAGTGGAAGAGGGTTTGGCTCAAGCCGCGGGCGAGCAGTCAAGGTACGGGCCAGACCTTTTAACGGCCCAGGAAACAGCTAAAAAGGCTAAAAGAGGTGTTTGGTCATCTTTGTGCGCTACTCCCCAAGGATGTCTGATTAAAGGCAATGTCCGCCGCGACCGGGGAACAAAAGTTTACCATCTGCCTGAATGCTATAACTACGAAAAAATCGTTGTTAATGAAAGGGAAGGAGATTCCTGGTTTTGCTCCGAGGAAAAAGCCCAAAAAGCAGGGTTTAGAAAATCAGAAGATTGCCCTTAAATGTATCCGGCGCAAACATCCCTTGTTCCCACCCAGATTGCCCTGGTAAGGTTTTTAGACCAGGGGGGTAATATCCTTGGGGCTTACCCTTATTGGTATCTGGGGACGACTCCTTATCGTTTTCTGACCGGCCCGGTCTTGCCTTTCAGCTTAACTTTTCTTCACCGTATCCTGCCTTTAAATTTGTTTGAAATCTTTTTTATCCTAATCGCTGCTTCTTGGCTTATCGGCGGAGGGGGAGTTTATTGGCTGGTAAGGGAGCTGAAAGGGAAAAAAGAAGCTGCCTTTTTAGCTGGTCTTTTTTATCTTTTTGGCCCCATCATGCCTTTTCTTTTTCGCTTCTCAAACGGGCTTTATCTGATGGCCTTTTCTTTTTTGCCTTTTTGTCTCCTTTTTTATTCTAAGCTTTTAAAAAAATGGAGCCGCCGGAAAGCCGTAATCACCGCTTCTTTGATCGCTTTTGAGATACTCCTTGATAGTTTGATACTGCCGACCTTGGTTTTGGGTATGGGAGCTGTTTTTTTAGCTCAGGTTGGCTGGAAAAGGGTTGAAGAGAGGATCAAGGCCAGTCTTGGGGTTCTCTTTTCAGGCTGGTTGGTGGCCACTTTTTGGTACACGCCTTCCTTTTGGCTGACTCTTTTAGGCGCTCCCTCTTTGGCTGGCAAAGGCTTGGCTGGAGTGATAATCAGCCTGGGGAAGATCTTGCCCGCCTCTTTGGCTTTAGGGGTGGCTGTTTTTTCGGTCAAGTTTTTCAAGAAAAGAGATCTTTTTAGGGATTTTTGCTTTTCCTGGCTGTTTATCTTTGGCTGCCTAAGTTTGCTCAGGTTTTTATCAGACCCTGATTTCTGGCTGGACTGGACTGCCTGGGGAACTGAGCTTCAATTTGGCCTGGCGCTTGGCCTGGGGTTAATTACCTCAAGCCTTTTTTCCAACCGGAAACAGTCTTTCGCTTACCTTCTTTTAACAGCTTGTTTTTTAAGTTTTTACCTGCTTTTTTTCGGCTTAGTGACCAACAGGTTTGTTTTAAAAACCCTTCAGCCGGAGATTTTCCAGACAGAGGAATATCAATTGGGCAGCCAGCTTGAAAAGATAACCAAACCCGGTGAAAGAGTTTTTCTTTCAGGCACAACTGCCTTTTGGCTTAATGCCTTTTTTGATCTTGCCCAAGTCCGGGGAGGGGTGGATCAGGCTTCAACCGATTCAAAATGGCGGGAACTTACCTGGCAGGTAAGAGAAGGGACTGATCCGGAAAAACAACTCAACCTCCTGAAGGATTTGGAGGTTAGTTATTTGGTGGTTCACACCCAGGAATCAGCCGAGTTTTACCATGATTTTACCTATCCGGAGAAGTTTGAAAACCAGCCAGGTTTTGAAAAGATTTATGATCAAAAGGGGGACAGAGTCTACCGGATCGGCAAATAAAACTATTTGGTAAGGAGAAGAACAAGTGAGGTGGCAATCAGAACAGCCGCAATTGAGCTTAAGATGGCCGCTAAAGCAAGACGGGCAAGAGGAGAGAGTTTTCCCTTAGTTTTTTCAGCAGGTGTTTTTTCAGTTGATTTAACGTCTTTTTTACCGATCAATTGGTTAAGTTCTTCTTTGGTATAGAAGCGCCGGTTAGTGGGCGAGCGCCGAGGTTTGATTTTGCCTTTTTTCTCCCAGCGCCGGAGGGTGTCTCGGGAAACCCCAACATGTTTGGCTGCCTCACCAATCGTTAGCCATTGAGCATTTTTTCCCATAATTGCCTATCTTCTTATTTAAGATTTTACTCTAGAAAAAGACAAACTGTCAAGGCCAAGACTTTTGACAAGCAGAAACTTGTGCAAAAAGGTCATCCTTCTCTCCATAAAAGTTCTCCTTATAACCAAGACAATTATTTTAGATCAGCAATTGGTTGCCAAAACAAGCTTAATAAACCCCTTAAAAACACCAAGATTTAAGTTAAAAGAGTAAATAAATGACCCTTGACATTGTGTACCCATCCGGTGTTAACATCAAGAAAATGAGGCTAAAAAAGGTACGCAATCCACAGTTGGTGTTAACACAAGGAGGACCGCCTGCCACCTAAGCTTTCCGCTCAAGACAGAATCAAACTAATTGAACGGGTCGTTTTAAAAAATGAGCCGGTAAGCAAGGTTTGTGCGGAAGCAGGTATCTCCCGAACCCTTTTTTACCGCTGGCTCCAGCGCTATAAACGCGAGGGAACAGTTATCCCTAAAAAAAGAGCCCGGGTTTCACCCCGCCAAGTTCCCAAGGATAAGGTTTTAAAGATTTTAGAGTTGATTCTGGCTCACCCCAGCTGGTCAAGCCAAAAGATAAGCTCACATTTGCCTACAGTTGAAGGCAGGCCTTTGGTTGGCAATCACGGGGTTCAAAATGTTCTAGAAAGACTTAGTTTAAATACCTTTGATAAGAGAAAAGAATTTTCCCAAGAAGCTAAAGGCTTAACCCTAGATCAAGTCCTAAAAGCAGCCAAAGGCGAGATTAGGCCAGAAAAGGTTTTTCGCCCCCTTGCCCCGCCCCAAGAATTATCCCCCCAGCAAAGATTGGAGATGATTGAGCGGGTAACAAAATTTAAGGAAAGTGTTTCCCGGGTTTGCCGGGACTTTGAGGTTTCCCGGCCGGTTTATTATAAATGGTTAAAACGCTACCAAACCGCCCCGGAGGAGAAAAGGCTTGAAGCCTTTCAAGATAAGGTCCCCAAGGTTGAGCGCTATTTCCGCCAGACCCCGGAAAAATATGTGGAAGCGGTTCTGGCAGTGGTTTCCCAATACCCGGAATTTGGCGTGGCCAGGATTGTTAAAACCCTGCCGGAGATTGGTAGCCAACCAATTGTCGGCCATCATGGGGTTCAAAATGTTCTTCGCCGCCATGATTTAAGCACTTATGAGAAGCGGTTAGCTTATGCTCAAGCCCAGGTAACGCCGGCAACCAGACTGATTTCCGTCCTGGAAGGGCTTGGCACTCAATTTATTATTCTGCCAGTTCAGGTTCGAGCCCGGATCATCAGGTTTGCCGGCGTCACTTTTTTAACAGCCTTCTCAACCGTGGTGGTTTTAGGCTTTTTTGGCTACCTGGCCACAGTCGGGGCGGGTGCGCCGGCGGGTTCAAGGATCGGACTTTTTCTGGCCACTGCTTCTTTAGGGATAGGAACGATCTTTTTTGCCTACTCAATGAAATATTACCTAACTTTAGCCGTGGTTTTGTCTTTTTCTCGCCAACCCATGGAGGAGGGGGGCGGGTATGCGGTTAAACTTAATGGCCGCTTCAATGGTTATCGGAAAAACGGCAACGGCAACGGTAAAGGCTGGCTGGCGCGTGTTTTTGGCCAAGACAACGGCAATGGCGAAAACGGAGAGGCAGGGGAGTTTATTCAGGCAGGCGGGCTTCAGCCCTCTTTGGATCATATCAGTTTGAAACGATACCCCTTTGTTTCGATTCACTTGCCTTTTTACAACGAAAAAAAGGTGGCCGAGCGGATTTTAAAGGCCTGCACAGCCATGGACTATCCAAACTTTGAGATTATTGTTTGCGATGACTCAACTGATGAAACAACAGAGCTTGTCCAAAAATATGTTAAAAAGCATAACCTATCCCACCCCAATGGACCGGAAATCAAGCTTCTTCACCGGCCCACCCGAGAAGGGTTTAAAGGCGGGGCTTTAAGCTATGCCTTAAAGCAAATGAACCCAAAAACAGAGTTTTGCGTGGTTTTTGATGCCGACTTTATCCCTTATCCTGACACTTTGGAACTATTTGTCAAATACTTTAAGGTCAACAATGACAACTCGGAAAACTTCATAAAAACCAATCTGGCGGTGGTTGGCGGCTACCAATGGCATGTTTTAAACAAATCCGAAAACTGGATAACGAGGGGAGTGAGAACTGAATACGCAGGAAGTTATGTGATTGAACGGCCGGGTCGGGAGATCATGGGAATGTTAAAGCAGATCTCCGGCTCAGTTTACATGATCCGGGCCGATGTTTTAAAAGAGATTGGCTGGGGCACCTCAATTACCGAAGATTTCCAGTTAACCTTAAAGCTTTACGAGGCCGGGTACAAGGTGGTTTACACCCCTTACGTTCAGGCCCCAGCCGAATGTGTTTCCACCTTAAAGCGGCTAATAAGACAAAGAATGCGCTGGGCAGAGGGCCATTCCAACAATATCAGAAAGATGTTTTGGAGACTGATAAAATCTCCTAAATTGACTTTCCCAGAAAAACTGGAGCTTTTGTATATTTCCCCTTACTACCTTCAGGCCTTTTTCTTCCTGGCAGGCACCTTCTCCTGGCTTTTGGCGGAAACCCTTTTTCAAGCCAGACTGCCTTTTTGGACCAGCCTTTGGGGCTGGAGTTTGGTGTTAACCAACTTTTTTGCCCTGCCCCTGGTTAACGGGGTCGGTCTGTTTTTAGAGGAATCAGAGGAGAAGGACTATTTGGGTCTTTTATCTTTCGTGGCCCTCTCTTACATCTTAGTTCCTTTCCAGGCCTACGCCAGCATTAAAGGTTTTCTGGAAAAGGAGGAAGGACCTTGGTTTCGAACCCCCAAAACCGGCAGGATTACTGATATCTTCACCCGAGGCAGGTTCTACCGCTTCATTTCCGGGATCTTGCCTGGGAGGCAAACCTCACCGGTTGTGGCCAGGATAGCAGGCAGGCCTGTTCCCGCCTATGCCTGGGAGGAGAACGATTATGTTTCCCGAAAAACCGCTAATAATCAATTTAACAACTTTCAAGTTAAACCCAAGAGGATGCGCTGGGT
>DATLAM010000024.1:0-2451 GCA_035527435.1 Bathyarchaeia archaeon | reverse complement strand
CAGCGGCGGCTTAGGCCACACTAACACCCATGATGAGCGGGCCCTGCCGGTTATCTTTATTGACCCTGACCGACCCGAGCGGATTTTAAAATACATCTTCACCGATAAGATGAGGGTGATTATTGACAACATTAACTTTTTCCCCGAAGAAAAGGCTAAAAAGGTGGTTTCGGATCTTTTAAAAAAAGGCGTTGATGTTTACGCAACCGGTCTTTTATATGATTACACCAAAAAGCCTTTTGGGGCCACCCTGTCTCTTTTTAAAAAGGCCGATGAGAAAATTGAACTTTTTGCCATTTGCGTCAAGTGCGGCAAAAGGGCCAGTCATACGGAAAGAGTCAGCGGCAAAACCGGCAAGATTGCCTCCACCAAAGAAGCCGAGTATTTCCCTGTTTGTGGAAAGTGCCACCGGGTTTATAAGGGCTAGAAACTTTTGTCTGTTATAATATCCCCAAGATGAGAAAACTTGTTGAGTGTGTTCCCAATTTTTCTGAAGGCCGGGATTTGAAAAAGATTCAGGCCATTGCCGATGCTGCCCGGAACCGGAAATCCGTTAAGGTTTTGGATGTGGAGCATGATGGGGACCATCACCGCTGTTTGGTGACTTTAGTGGGTGAACCGGAAGCGGTTTTTCAAGCGGCCTGGTTGATGATCAAAAAGGCCACGGCGTTGATTGACATGGAAAAACATCAAGGTGAGCATCCTCGGATTGGAGCGACCGATGTGGTTCCCTTTATTCCGGTGGCCAATGTTTCGATGGCAGAGTCTGTTGGGCTGGCCAAGCGTTTGGGTAAAAAAGTCGGTGAAGAGCTGAAGATTCCTGTTTATTTATATGAAGCTGCGGCTACAAGGCCTGATCGGGCTAATTTGGCTAAAGTTAGAAAAGGCGAGTACGAGGGCTTGAAAAAAGAGATCGTTACCAACCCGGATCGTAAACCCGATTTTGGGCCGGCCAGATTACATCCCACGGCCGGGGCAATGGTTATTGGGGCGCGAAAGTTTTTGATTGCCTATAATGTTAATCTTGACACCCAGGATGTTAAAGTGGCCCAAAAGATTGCCAAGCTGGTTCGGGAAAAAGACGGCGGTTTTGAAGCGGTTAAGGCAATGGGTTTTGAGATTAAAGACCAGGGGTGTGTCCAGGTTTCCATGAATCTTTGCGATTACCAAAAAACCAACCTGGATGTGGTTTTTGAAAAAATTAAAAAGGAAGCCGAAAAGGCAGGGGTTCGTGTTTTAGGATCGGAAATTTACGGGATGGTGCCCCGAGCGGCGCTTGAGGGAATAGATCTGCAGGCACTTCAATTAATTGAATTTAAAAAGGACCAAATTTTGGAAGAGAGGATGAAAGATGATTAAGGACCAAAAAATAAGTAGTTTTTTAGATGATCTTTCCAGTAAAAAGCCGGTGCCCGGTGGTGGTTCAACTTCAGCTGTGGCTGGGGCCATGGCTGCCTCCTTAGTGGCGATGGTGGCCAATCTCACTTTGGGTAAAGAAAAGTATCGGGAGGTTGAGGAGGATTTTGAACAGGTCTTGCCAAGAGCAACCCAGCTTAAAGATCAGCTTCTTCAACTGGCGGATGAGGATGCTTTGGCTTACCAGGCGGTGGTTAAAACCAAAAGCCAGGAGGCGATTAAAACCGCCGCCGAGGTCCCTTTAAAAGTTGCCCAGCAATCGCTTGAGGTTTTGCGCCTGGCGGTTTTGGCGGTTAAAAAGGGAAATCAAAACGCCTTATCTGATGCCCGTTGCGCCATTGAGCTGGCCACCGCCGCCATTTACGGCGCCTTGGAAAACATCCGCATTAATCTCCCCTATATTGAAGATAAAAAATTTGTCTGCCAGTTGAAATCAGAGATTAAAAAAATTCTTACTGGCGCGGAAGAAGGGGTTGAAAAATAGGATCTGGTATGAACGAACAAAAATCAAAAGGTACAGAAACTCCGGCACCAGAACGAAGAGAATTAACCAGAAGAGAGGCCTTAGAATACGGAGCTGCGGCTACGGCTGTGGTTGTAGCTCATGCTGGATTAAAATCTTTGGAAACCGCCCTAGGCGCTTGGTTTATCTTTGATGACAAGAAAGAGCAGACGTTGAACGGGATTGAGTCAACTGCTTTGTTAGTTATCTTGGCAATTCGGGAAAGAAAAGGGGAGTATTTTGAACTTAGCCCTGCTGGTATCTATATCGGTCTAAGGATAGGTGCAGAGGAGGTGATTGGTAGCCCTCTTACGAAAGAAGGAAAGCAAAGATTAGAAGACCTTTATGCGATGGTTGGTTATACTAATTCTTATAATAGTGTGGTTGATGATGCCGAGGGCCTCAAACGCATCCTGGCTTCGAATCCAGGGCATCCTCACAAAGACATTCTTGAAGCGGCGATTGAGGGTTGCGAAAACCATTTTCATGAACAGGGAAGCCAGATGATTAAAACATTTACCTCTCGTGGCAGA
>DATLAM010000023.1:0-4628 GCA_035527435.1 Bathyarchaeia archaeon | reverse complement strand
TCTTCAATCGCCCGGCCCTCAGCCAAAAATTCTGGCAAGGATACCAAACTGAATTTTGCCTTGGTAAACCTTTTCATCCATTTGTCAATTTTTCCGTTTATTCCAGGAGGAATCGTGCTTTTAATGGCTACAATGGCTGGTTTTTTAAGATTTTTGGCAATAGACTTGGTTGCCGAATAAAGAAAGCCTAATTCGATCTCGCCGTTTTTATTGGGCGTGCCCACACAGACAAAAGTTACTTCTGCCCCAGGAACAGCTTCCTGGTAACAACTGGTAAAATTTAATCGACCTGCCTTGATATTTTTAGCAATTAACCTCTCTAAGTTTGGTTCATAGAAAGGTGCTTTCCCTTTCTTAAGCTTTTTAATTTTTTCCTGATCAATCTCCACCACCCAAACGTCATTGCCAAGATCAGCAAAAACAGCGGCGGTCACTAAACCAACAAAGCCAGCGCCAACAAACGTTAAATTCATCGTTTTCAATATAACACAAATTTTGTTAAAATAAAGCCAGGTTTTTGTTAAAATAAAGCCGGGCTATAAAAACCAAGCTTATGAGAATTGATATTATAACTCTTTTTCCTAAAATGTTTAAAGGGCCATTTGATGAGTCAATGATCAAAAGGGCCCAGGAAAAAGGTTTGGCGGAAATTAAAATCCATAATCTCCGCCAGTGGGCCAAGGACAAGCATAAAACCGTTGATAGCCGGCCTTTCGGCGGTGGCCCGGGCATGGTTTTGATGTTTGAACCCCTCTATGAAGCCCTTAAAAAGCTAAGGAAAGCAAAATCAAAAGTTCTTCTTTTAACCCCTCAGGGTAAAGTCTTTCAGCAAAAAACAGCCCAAAATCTTTCAAAAGAAGCCCACCTGATCTTAGTCTGCGGCCATTACGAGGGCGTTGATGAACGCGTCCGAAAATATTTAGTTGATGAAGAAATTTCCATTGGCGATTATGTTTTGACCGGCGGCGAACTACCAGCCATGGTTGTCATTGATACCCTTCTCCGCCTGGTTCCAGGGGTAATTGAAAAACCCGAAGCAACCAAAGAAGAAAGCTTTCAAGGGAAAAAACTTGAATATCCCCAATATGCCCGTCCCGCTAGCTTTCACGGTCGGAAAGTGCCTGAAATTTTACTTTCCGGCGACCATCAAAAAATCAAAAAATGGCGCCACAAAAAAGCGCTGGAGCGAACCCGCCAGCGCCGACCTGACCTTTTTGAAAAAAGTTAAATTAATCTTTTTCCCTCTGATCTTTAATTAATTGAAGCGCTTGTTTAACTGTTTTCATTTTGATTCCCAGTTCTTTTTTAGCCTTCTGATTGGCAAGGCCCATATTAAACCCTCGGGGTCGGGGGTTAGTTTTTAAATATTCTTTTAGGCTTCCCTTTTTAATCTTCTTTTTATCAAAACTAAAAGTTTCGGCTATTTGGCAGGCAAGCTCGTAAGGGGTAAGAATTGTTGAACCAACAAGATGATAAATACCGATGGGTTTTTTTTGAATAACAATCTTTAGGGCGTAGGCAAGATCATCAATAAAGGTAGGGGTAATTTGCTGATCAGCAAACATGGGCGGCAAGGTCCCCTCTCTTATTTTTTGGGAGATTTCCCTGACAATGTCTTTTTTGGGTCCAAAGTCAGCTCGAAAGGGAAAAGCAATTCTGGCAAGAGAATATTTTGCCCCTGATTTTTCCACCTCCTGTTCGGCCCAATATTTCGTCCGGCCATACCATTCAATCGGATTGGGCTGGTCCTTTTCGGTAAAGGGCCTGTCTTTTTGGCCATCAAAAACATAATCGGTTGAGATGTGAATCAGGTGTTTTTTATATTGAGCGCAAACTTGGGCAATATTCCTGGTCCCGATAACATTAACTTGATAACAAGAACCGTTTTTGTCGCCTTGCTGCTGCCAGGCCTGATCAACATTCGTGAAGGCCGCCAGGTGTAAAACGATCTGCCCGGGACTTTCTTTAATTGTTCTCTCAACCTGAAAAGGCTGGGTAATATCAATCCCTTTATCAAGGCTCAAATCAGAAAAATCATATTTTTCGGAAAGAAGCTCAACAATCCGGGAGCCAACAAGCCCTGAAAGGCCAGTCCCAATGATTTTTGGTTTCATGAAGCTTTTTTCACCCTTTTCCAGCTAAAAGTTCCCCCTTCAAGAGAAGGAACTGAAATTTTATCAAAACTTATTCTGCCTTCTTCTTTTGGATCATATTCCTGACTGGGATGGTTAATAAGGAAACTATCGCCAGGGCCCGGGGCCATAATTCCATGATAAACCCCTGGGGGAATGGCAATCGTGAAAGCTTCTTGTTCTTTTTTCTCCTTGACAGCCGGGTCAGCCCCTTTAACCTCCAGGACTTCCAATTTCCCGTAAGTTGAAGATTTTTCTCGCCGATCAAAAAGCAAAATCCACAAAACTCCCTGAACAATAGTCATCCGATCGGTTTGGTTTTGATGAAAGTGGTATTGATCAATGTCTTTTGCCTTGCCCTCCCGAACCAAAGAGGCATAGGCATAAACTCCGGGCCCTTTTTCCCTGGATTGAGCAAAAGTTTCCACCAAAAAGCCCCGTTGATCATAAAAGATGGTTCTTTTTACCACCTTCACATCTTTAATTTTTATCTCTGTTGGTGAAATTGGCTGGAGAAAACTAAACTTTTCCATATTGACTCCTGTAATAATTCTGGTAATCGCCGCTTTTGACTTTCTTCCACCAAGCCTGATTATTCTGATACCACTCAATCGTTTTTTGAAGAGAGGTATCAAAATCATGAAGAGGTTGATAGCCAAGTTCTTTTTCTGCTTTAGACCAGTCAATCGCATAACGCCGGTCATGGCCCGGCCGGTCTTTAACAAACTCTATTAAGGTTTCTTTTTTGTTTAAAATCTTGATAATTTTTTTCACCACGGCAAGGTTATCAATATCTTCTGTCAGTCCTCCGATACAATAAGTTTCCCCGCCTTCTCCCTTTTCAAGAACCAAGTCAATTGCCCGACAATGGTCTTCAACATAAAGCCAGTCTCTGACATAAAGGCCATCGCCATAAATAGGCACTTTTTTACCCTCTAAAAGATTAGTAATTGCCAAAGGAATCAGTTTTTCTGGAAATTGATAGGGTCCGTAATTATTAGAAGTGTTCGTGATCGTAATCGGCAAATTATGGGTGAAAAAAGCGGCTCGGACCAGGTGATCTGAGGCGGCTTTGCTAGCCGAATAGGGGTTGCGGGGGTTGTAGGGAGTGGTTTCTGAAAACTTTATTTTTGAGTTAAGCTTGAGACTTCCATAAACCTCGTCGGTAGAAACATGGTGAAACCGCTTCACCTTTTGTTTTAAAGCCGCATCTAAAAGAACCTGCGTGCCGACAACATTAGTCATGATAAAGTCAGCCGGATTTAAAATAGAACGATCAACATGGGTTTCAGCCGCAAAGTGAATGATACTCTCCGCCCCTTTTGCCGCCCGATCAACTGTTTTAGGGTCACAAATATCACCTCTGATAAAAGAATAATTAGGCTGGGACTCAGCTTTTTGGAGATTTTCTAAATTACCGGCGTAGGTGAGCTTGTCAAGGTTGACAATTTCATCTTTGGGGTGATTTTTCAACCAATAGTGGATAAAGTTTGAGCCGATGAAACCAGCTCCGCCAGTCACCAACAACTTCATTTTTAAAAGACTCCTAACATCGTCACTACCTTGCGACCATTGCGGCCATTAGGGGCAAACTCCAAACGGCCATTTTTTAGATATTTATATTTTAAATAATAAAGGTTGCCAAAAACAACTGTTTTGCCTTCCTCTTGGTAAACCATCTTTGAAGATCCCCCGGGATCGGTAGCCACTGCCCTTTTAGCCGAAGGATACTTTTCAAAAATAAAATCCGCCAGCTCCTGAGGAGTAACGCCAGGATAAATCTCCCCCGCCTGAGGAATACCGTCAAGAATAACGGCTACTAAACGGCCATCTTTTAGGCTCACCAGGGCAGCACGAGCCAGTTTAACTCCTTCCTCATGCGGCTGATTACAAAGAGACTCGTCGTTTTCATGACCTTCTCTGATCGCTTGTTTAAGCCTTTTTTCCTTGTCTTGAAAAAGTTGAGGGCCGATACCAACCGCATCTAAAATTTGGTCTGGAAAAAGATTGTTGATTGAAACTTTAGTCAAGCAATCGCCTTTTTTAACCTTTTTTAAAAGTTTTTCTTTGCCGGAAAAAACCATTAAACCTTTGGTTACCTGGCTTCCCCCTCCTTTTCGGATAGAAACCACTCTTAATTTTCCTTCTTGGTAATCAACAATCAGGTCAACGACTCCCTGCTTTGGAGTTAAAACCTTCTTGGCCAATCTTCCCGGCCCCATAACTTTGTCAACATAGGGGATAATCCGACCCACTGAAGCCGTGTAAACAACAAGTTCGTCCGGAGAAAGACAGGACTGCCTTAAGGTCTTAACCCCCCGCCATTTAAACTTCTTTTGGCCAATTTTTAGTTTCCCTTTAGCCTTAACAAAAGGAAGACTTACCCGCCCGTCTTGATAAACAGCCACAACCGTTCGATCAACTACCGGCAATTGATAAAGTTTCTTTTGATAAATAAAAAGATTGTTGACTTTAATTTTGGGAGCCGGAACTTCA
>DATLAM010000022.1:0-6777 GCA_035527435.1 Bathyarchaeia archaeon | reverse complement strand
GCTTTTTGGCTACCGGGTTTTAGATCGTTTTTTCCCCAGGCAGGCAACCTCTTTTCGGCTGCCCGCCACCGAAACCCAGCGGATTTTGCGAGAAGAATCGGTGGTGATTAATGTTGCCGAAAAAGTCAGCCCATCGGTGGTTACCATTGGCCTTGAGAAAACAACCAGCGTAGTTGAGCCTTTCCTTCTTACCCCCTTTGGTTTTGATATCTCACCCCAGCAAAGACAGGAGACAATTGAGCAGGATATTGCCACCGGGTTTATCATTGCCGCTGAGGGATTGATTGTGACCAACAAGCACGTGGTGGCTGACACCCAGGCTGCCTACAAGATTATTACCAAAGACGACCAGGCTTACGAGGTTGAGAAAATCTACCGAGATCCGGTTAATGACCTGGCGATTTTAAAGATCGAGGCTGCCGGTCTTGTGCCGGTGGAGATGGGGGACTCTGGCCAACTGAAGGTGGGCCAGTTCGTGGTGGCCATCGGCACGGCTTTGGGCGAATTTCGCCATACCGTGACCACCGGGGTAATTTCTGGTTTGGGACGAGGGATTACTGCTGGTTCCCCTTTTGAGGGGTATGTTGAGCGGATTGACAATGTTATCCAGACCGACGCGGCCATTAGTCCGGGCAACTCAGGCGGCCCGCTTTTGAATTCTGTCGGCCAGGTGATCGGGGTCAACGTGGCCATTGCTGCGGCTGGGGAAAACATCGGCTTTGCCATTCCAATTAACATCGTTAAAGAGTCGATTGAGAATTTTAACCAGACCGGCCAGTTTTCTCGGCCTTTTCTTGGTGTTCGTTACCGGATGATTGGCCAGGATTTGGCCTTAATGAATGAGGTTCCCCAAGGTGCTTATATTGTTGAGGTGATTGAAGGTTCGGCTGCGGCTAAAGCAGGGATTAGACCGGGAGATATTATTATCAGGTTTGATGGCCAGGCGGTTCGGGAAGAAGAAGGGGGTTTGGCAGAATTAATCAACACCAAAAAAGTCGAGGACCGGATTGAGCTTGTTCTTTCCCGTGACGGTCAGGAAATTGGTGCTTCGGTAATTTTGGAAGAGTTTGAAGGATAGATTTTCCCCTTATATTTTCTCTTTATTTGGCCGGAGTGATTTTTTTGCTATTTTGGAAGCAAAACTGCCTTTTAGCCTAGTTTCTTCTCCAGAACCTTAATCACTGGTCCGAGCTTGCCGTTGATGATCTGATCAAGATTTTTCCAGGATTTTTTCAGCCGGTGGTCGGTTACCCGGTTTTGGGGGAAGTTATAGGTTCTGATCTTTTCGGCCCGCATTCCTCGGCCAACAGCTTCCCGGCGAAGACTGGTTAAGGCATCTTGTTTTTTTTCCTGTTCCCTTTGCCAGAGTTTTGAACGCAAAAGATCAAGAGCAATTTTGCGGTTCTGCTCCTGGGTGCGCTCCTGCTGGCAGGAGACGGTGATGCCTGTGGGTTGATGGATGATTCGGACAGCCGAGGAGACTTTTTGGACGTTTTGGCCCCCTTGGGTAGAGGCGCGGAAAAATTGCCAGGAGAGATTTTTGGGGTCAACCTTAATTTCGCCTTCGGGAATTTCCGGTAAAACAGCCACCGTCGCGGTTGAGGTGTGAATCCGGCCATACCGTTCCGTGGTGGGAGTCCTTTGGACCCGGTGAACGCCAGCCTCATGTTTTAGCTGATTGAGAACATCTGGGCCGCTGATTCTTAAAACCCCCAGATCAAGGGCTTGGACACTAAATCTCTGGAAGTTGGCGTAGCGGGTGTACATTCGGGCTAAATCATCAGCCCAGATTTTGGCTTCATCACCGCCAGCCGCGGGGCGGATTTCTAAAATGGCGCTATTTTCTTTCATTTTCAATGGGTGATCAATTAGGTGGTTGCCGGGTCGTTATTTAGCTTGCTTTTTAAGCATCTCTCTTAAGGTTTTGGGCCGCCTCTTCTCTTCTTCTTTTTCCTGATCTATTTTAAGCCTTCTTTTGTCTTTTTTCTTAACATACTCTTTTCCGGCCCCGGCTTTTTGTCTAGCCTGGAACTTTTCCACCCGGCCTTGGGCGTCAACATACCTCATTTCCCCAGTAAAAAAGGGATGGCAGGCAGCACAGATTTCCACTTCAATTGAAGGAGAGGTTGAACCGGTGGTAAAAGAGGCCCCGCAGGTACAACTTACCTTGGCATTAGGATAATACTTTGGATGAATAACAGTCTTCATACAAGGGTGATTTTATCATTTTTTCTTTTTTATGGCAAGACGCTGGGGTCGGTATTCAGTTAAAAAGACACCCAGACCGATAATGCCGGCCCCCAAAAGAAAGAGTGGGGTGATCTTCTCACCCAGCCATAAAATGGCTATCGGGGCGGCAAAAATGGGTTTCAGGTAGTCAAAGATGGTTGCTTCCGAGGCTTCAATTAGGGAATAGCCCAGATGATAGGTAAAGTAGGCGATCACCGAAGAAAAAAGGGTCATATAAATGATGCCTGGCAGAGCTGAAGGGTTGATAGCCAGGGGTAAACTGGTGGTTAATTGCTCCCAGGCAAAAACAGGGGTGATGGTTACCAGGCCGGCAAAAAAACCAAGGGCGGTTAGAACCAGGGGATCAGCCTTCTCTTGGAATTCAAATCGGCGGACTAAAAGACAATAGGCAGCAAAAACCATGGCCGAGCCGGCGATCAGGAGATTACCGTAAATGTTTTTAACAGCAAAGACATTGCCTTCCAAGACAGGCTGGATAACAACAATGATACTACCTAAAAAAGCGGTTGCTGAACCGATCTTTTCCATACGGGTAATTTTTTCTTTTAAGAAAAGAGCTCCGCCGACAACGACTACCAGAGGGGCCAAAGAGAAAATCAGCGCCCCGTCAATGGCGGTGGTGTATTGGTAGCCAAAAAACAAAAGTCCCAAAGAGAGAGTTGTTCCTAGAAAACCTAAAAGAGAGAGTTGGCAGATTTTTTCCAAGGTCAGCTTTATCTTTTTCTTTCTTTGGTAAAGAAGAAAAATGGGCAGAAAAATCAGGCTGGTTAAGAGAAAGCGCCAGAATAAAAAGGGAACGGGTGAAATGAAATCAAGGGTATATTTGATTACCGGGGAGGCAATGCCCCAGATAACAGCCGTGACTAGCAGGGCAAGGTAGGCTTTAACACGTGGACGAGTCATTAATTTGGGTTTATTTTCTGGATAACTTTCTCTGGGGAAAGTGATTCTTGTTTGCCGGTTTTGAGGTTTTTTAACCCCGCCAGCTTGGCCTTAACTTCATCCGGACCGATAATCACCGCGTAGGGGATGCCCTTTTTATCCGCATATTTTAGCTGTTTGTCAAGCCTTGTTTCAGGCTCAAGAAAAAGTTCTGCAGGAATCCCTTTTTCTCTTAATCTGCCAACCATCTCAATTGAGTTTTCCAGATACCTGGAGGAGAAGACGGTTACCAAAACCCGGGTAGGAGTAGGGGAAAGGTCGGGCCAAAGCTTAAGTTCTCTGATGACATCAATGATTCTTTCAAGGCCGATGGTCGTGCCTGTAGCCGGAATACTTTTACCGGTGAATTGGCCGATTAAGTTATCCCACCGTCCGCCTCCGGTTAGGCTGCCGATTTTAGGCTTGGTGACCACGGTTTCATAAATGGCGCCGGTGTAGTAGTCAAGGCCGCGGACCAGAGTTGGTTCAAATTGGCAGAAATCTTGGGGAATTCCATACCCTTTAAGGTAGCCAAAAATCTCCTCTAGCTCTTGGTTGGGTTTTAATTTGGGCAGTTCTTTAAAGATCTGGCTGATAGTTTCCGGTTTTAGCCCTTTTCTTTTAAGCTCCTGCTCAACCGCTGCTTGGCCTTGTTTTTCCAATTTGTCAATTGACTGAAGAGTAGTCAAGATTTTTTCCTTGGGAAGGCTTGCCTTTTCCATCAGGGAAAAAAGAACCTGGCGGGAATTGATTTTGGTAACAAATTTTTTAAACCTTAATTTTTTAAAAAGGGCATAGATTAAGCTAATGATTTCGGCATCCGCCAAGGGTGAGCTAATCCCAATGGTGTCAATGTCGCATTGCCAGAACTCCCGGTAACGGCCCTTTTGGGGTTTTTCGGCCCGGTAAGCAAGCTGCATTTGGTAGCGTTTAAAAGGCAAGGGAATGTTTTTATATTGGGCCATTACCCGGGCGGTGGGGACAGTCAGATCATAGCGGAGGCCCACTTGGCGTCCGCCCCGATCTCGGAAAAGATAAACAAGCCTGTCTGCTTCCTTCCCATATTTTCCTAAAAGGGTTTCAGCGTATTCAAGGGTAGGGGTTTCCAAAGGCTCAAAGCCGAAGGATTCAAAGACTTCTCTGCAGAGACTGATCACCTTTTGCCGAAGAGCCATCTCTTCGGGCAAAAAGTCCCGAAAGCCTTTTAAAGTTTGAGATTTGATTTTTGCCATCTTGTCTTGCTTTTAATATAACACCTTAAATTATTTTTTGAAAGCAAACTTAGTTGAAATGGATATAAAAAAGCCAGCCTCTTGGCTGGTTTTAGGCAAATCTCTTTTTTTCTAGGACCAAAACCAGCCGCGATTACTCGCGGTTATGGTTAAGGTTTTCTCTAGCAAGAGAAAAGATCATGCTATAGGCCTTTATAGCAGAGACGGGGTTTTTTGTCAAGCGATTATTCTTCAGGGGTTTCTTCGGTTTCGGTGGGAGTTGGTGTTGGTTCAAGCTGTTCGGTGAAGCTGGCCAAGCTGTAAATTAGGCTGGCGGTAAGTTCGTTTTTATCACCTGTTTGGGTGCCGATAGCCACCACCCGATCACCTAAGGAGAAATCATCAAAATCGGCTTCTTCGATTTCGTTCTCAACCTTTTTGGTCAGGTCGGTTTTGGTGGTGGTGATTACTTCCCAGACGGTTTCGCTTTGGACATATTTGACAAAAATGATCTCTTCTTCCTCGTCAATCTTGTCTATTTCTCCGAAAACAACCGTTTTTTCCGGGGCGGCTTTTTTGATTTCTTCAACCACGACCCGGCGGGCATCAAGAATCTCATCCGGCCTTAAATAGCCCATACAAATCAGGTCGGTGCCGATTTCCAGGCCCTCAAAGGTAATTGTTTTCCCCTGGCTGATGATGGCCGCATCAGTGGCTACCTGAGCTCGGTGTTCGCCCAGGCGGGTGGTTAAAACAAGGGTGTTGTTGAAAACTTCCGCCAGCTCACCTACCAGGGCTCGTTTTTCGCCGGCCTTAGCCGCTTCCACTTTTTCCCTGACTTTTTCCTTGACCGCATCGCGGATTTCCTCAACTTCCTCATTGGCCGTAGGTGTGGCTTCAGGGGATTGAGCCCCAGCTTTTGTTTTTAAGAGAGAAAAAGAGAGGACCAGGAAAAGAGAAAGGCCTAAGATGAGGCTTTTTGTTTTGAAGGTTTGTTTTTGACAGACTGGTTTCATATCTCTGCGGTTGAATAGACCACGGTTAAAGTTTGGCTGGTTTCATTGCCCTCATTATCATAGGCGGAGATTTCAATTTCATTATCCCCTCCGGCAAGGGTGATTTGAGTCTCAAAAAGGCCATTCTCGTCAGCCTCTAGGATTTTTTCTCCCTCATCATAAAGGACGACAATGACGGCTTCGGGAACAGATGAGCCGGAAACAGCGATCTCTTCTTCCGCGCTGATGCTGTTATTTTCAGGTTGGTCAATGGTTAGGGAAAAGGCAGGGGTCGAGGAGACTTCCGCCTCGGGAGTAGGGGCGGCTTCTTCGGCGGGGGCTTCTTGCAAGGCCTTGTTGGCTGTCCAGATACCAAAGGTAATTACCAGGCCTAGGCCGAAACCGATTAAAATGGCAATCAAAACCTCTTTTCTCATGAAATTTCGGCAGTTTATCAGGGACTATAGCGGAAATTACCCTGCTTGTCAAGAAGATCCAGGTTATGATAAACTCTTAATGATTATGGAGATTAAATTTTTAGGCCATGCCTGTTTTCGGATTAGGGGAAAGGCGGTGGTTGTCTTAACTGACCCTTATGATCCTTATTTAGGCTTTAAGTTGCCCAAAATTCAAGCCGATATCATCACCATTTCCCATGACCATAAGGACCATAATTATCTAGGGGCAGTGACCGGTTCAGCTAGAAGGAAAAAACCCTTTGTTGTTAAGGGCCCAGGCGAGTACGAGATTGCCGGGGTTTCCATTTTTGGGATCAGGACTTTTCATGATGCCTCCCAGGGTAAGGAGCGGGGCGAAAACACGGCTTACGTGATGATTATTGATGGTTTGCGGATTGCCCACCTTGGTGATTTGGGCCATAAATTAACCGACGCTCAGACGGAGGAAATCAACGGGGTTGACGTTTTAATGATTCCGGTTGGAGGAACTTATACCCTTGATAGTCAAGAGGCGGTTGAAGTGGTTGGTCAGGTGGAGCCCAAAATTGTTATTCCGATGCACTACCAGCTGCCGGGTTTAACGATTAAATTATCATCAGTTGAGGAATTTTTAAAAGAGATTGGAGCCGAGTCAGTTAAGCCTGTTCCCAAATTAACGGTTACCAAAGACAGACTGCCTGAAGAAAGAGAAGTGGTTGTTTTACAGAAGAAGTAAAATGGCTCAAAAAGCACGCATCCCGCCCCATAGCGAAGAAGCAGAGACTTCAGTTTTAGGTTCGATTTTAATCGACAAGGAAGCGATTATTGCCGTGGCTGAATTCTTGCGGCCGGAACATTTTTACAAAGAGGCCAATGAGGAAATTTTCAAGGCCATTTTAGCCCTTTATGAGGAGCGTAAGCCGATTGACATTGTCACCTTAACTGACAAGCTAAAAAAACAGC
>DATLAM010000021.1:0-2047 GCA_035527435.1 Bathyarchaeia archaeon | reverse complement strand
GTCATTATTGGTCAGATAATTATCTTTCAGTGAGCGTTCAATCGGTTGCTTCAACCCCAACTTCTTTTTTAACACTGACACCCACTAATCCGACAGATTCTTCTCAAGAAAAGGCCACTTATAAAATCAATGAGGTTAAAGATGGGGAAGGAAATCTTCTTGGTAGCGTTAAGGTTTACCTTGACGGTGTTTACCTTCATCATTACGCTCCTGAAACATTGACCTTTTGCGATAGCTGTCAGGATGAGAATGGTGTTGATTGCGGTTTTGGCACCCATACGGTCAAGCTTGAGAAAAGCGATTATCAGGATTGGAGTGAAACAAAAACATTTGATCCGGGGGACTCTCATGAAGCCAATCCGGTAATGGAGAAAATCTCTTTGCCTTCCGAGTCTTTATCAACCCCGATTGTTAAAGCTTCCCCCTTGCCAACATCTAAAAGCTTAGTGGAGAAATCAACCTCTTCAGCCGGTAAGGTTTTAGGAGGAGAAACTTTGGCAACCGCCAGTTTTTATCCCTGGGAGGCGACTGAAGAGGCCGAGGAGGAAGAGGCTACTTCTTCTGGAAAAAAGGTTTTGCCCCTTATCTTTCTTGGCCTTGGTTTGGCTATTTTAGGTAGTTCTTCCTACTGGCTGTGGTATACTTTTTATCGGAAGGGAATTGATAAAAGTAAAGATGAAGCTTGATAAAAACCTGATTAGCCTTTGGTTGCCGGTGGTTTTCTGGTGCGCCCTTATTTTTTATCTTTCCTCCCGGCAAGTGCTGCCTCTGGCTGGAGTTTGGTTTTTTGATTTTGTTTTGCCTAACCTGGCTCATTTAGTTGAATACGGTGTTTTGTTCGCCCTAATCTTTCGGGTAACCAAAAGGGCCTCTCTTGCCTTTTTCTTTTCCTTTCTTTATGGTCTCTCTGATGAGTTTCATCAGAGCTTTGTTCCCGCCCGGACCCCAAGCGTGAATGATCTTTTAATTGATGTTTTAGGTATCACCCTGGTTTGGTTTTTGATATGGAAGTTATTACCAAAAGCGCCCGAGAAACTGAAGAGTTGGGCCAAAAGCTGGCGGTTTCTTTAAAAAAGGGCAAGATAATTGGCCTTTATGGAGAGCTGGGAAGCGGTAAAACCACCTTTGTTAAGGGATTGGCAAAGGGCTTGGGAATAAAGGAGCGGATTGTTTCCCCGACCTTTGTTTTCATTAGGCCGTACGCTTGCCGCCAGACAAAAGGTTCTTTTTATCATGTCGATCTTTATCGGCTTGAGGGAAGCCAGGATGCCCAGGGCTTAGGTTTGGAGGAGATTTTTGCTGAAAGGAAAGCAATCACGGCTATTGAATGGGCTGGTAAAATAAAAGGGATCTTGCCAAAAAAAAGAATTGACATTTTTTTTGAATACCACAAAGAAAACGAAAGAAAGGTAATCATTAAAAGAGAATGAAACTGCTGATTGACACTGCTGACAGCCAAAAAACGATTATCGGCCTTGATAAAAAGCGCTTTACGTTTGATACCAAGGAGCATAAGAGCCAACAACTGTTAAGTTTAATTGATAAGGTTATCAAGGAAAATAAAACTTCGCTTAAGAAGATTAGTCAGATTGAGGTTAACAAAGGTCCGGGTTCATTTACCGGATTAAGAGTGGGGGTTTCGGTTGCCAATGCCCTGGGCTGGACTTTAAAGGTCCCCATTAATGGTAAAAAACCAGGTGAACTGGTTAAACCAAAATATGAATAAGTCAAAAAAAGGAAAAATTATTGTCACCGGCGGGGCCGGCTATATAGGCAGCTTTACGGTTGGGGTTTTAAAAAAAGCTGGTTTTGAGCCGATTGTTTTTGACAGTTTAGAAGCCGGCCATCGGGAGGCGATTCCTGGTACCAAGATTTATGTGGGCGATTTGAAGACCGAAACTTGGCTTTTGGATCAGGTTTTTGAAAAAGAAGAACCTGAGGCGGTGATTCATTTTGCTGCTTACATTGAGGCTCACGAGTCAGTCAAAAAACCCCAAAAATATTTTTTAAACAACGTTGGCGGGAGCCTCAATCTTTTAAAGGTAAT
>DATLAM010000020.1:0-8279 GCA_035527435.1 Bathyarchaeia archaeon | reverse complement strand
CCCTCAATAAAAATAACGATATCGGTCGTCCCTCCGCCAATATCAACCAGGGCAACTCCAAGTTCTTTTTCGGTTTCGGAAAGAACGCTTTCAGCCGAGGCAATGCCCGAAGCGACCAAACACTCAATGTCGGCGCCCACTTCGGAAACACACTTGGTTAAATTTCTGATAGAGGTTGAAGAGCCGGTAACAATATGGGTTTCAATTTCCAAACGGACACCACTCATTCCTGCTGGATCCTTAATTCCCTCCTGGCCATCTACGGTGAAGTCCCGCGGTAGAACATGGATCGTTTCTCGAGAAGAAGGCAGGGAAATCGCCTGGGCAGCATCTGTTACCCGATTAACATCTTCCCGACTAACCTCGCCCTCTGGTTCGGCTACGGCCACCACTCCCTTGGAGTTTTGGGAGGCAAGATGGGGTCCGCCAACAGAAACTAGGGCTCGGGTTAAATTATAGCCGGCCATTCTTTCCGCTGCTTCAACCGACTCTACCAGGCTGTCAGCCGCTTCCTCAATATTAACAATCTGTCCTTTTCTAATTCCTTGGGAGGGGGTATTGGCAGCTCCTAAGACCTTAACTTTCTCTTCCTCATCAACTGAAGCAATTATCGTGGCTACTTTTGAAGAGCCAATGTCAATCCCGGCAATAATCCGTGGGCGGGCCATTTTAATTGTTTACAATCACTGGTTTATCAAAACGCAGATCAACGCGTTTTAAACGTTTGCCTTCTATTTTAGTCCGAGATAAAATGAGTTGTAAAGAGCCAACTTGGACTGAAGCCTCTTTTTCCGAAGAGAAGAAAACTTCAAGATCTCCTTCAAACTGCAATTGAATCTCTTGTCCGGAAACCCGGACCGATTCTGGTTTTAAACCCAATTTTGAAAGGAGAATCACCAAATCAACGCTTTGGCAGACAGGATGATAATCAACTTTTTGGCCAAGATCTCCCCTTTCTAAATAATCAGTCAGAATGACCGGTAAACCAAGAGGCGAGCCTGTTTTTTGAAAAATTATTCCCTTCTCGTCAACAATCAAAAATTCAGCCGAAAAGGTGGCCGTTTCTTGCTTAAAATCCTCTTGGTAGGCAATCGCCGCCACCGGCTTTCTTAACTTAACCACCATCTTAATTTGGTCAGGAAAAACTTTGCTGATTGTTGCCTTTTCAATATCTGGAAAAGCGGCCATCATTTTCTCTTCAGCTTCGCCAGCGGGGAAAACAAAAAAATTTTTACCCAAAGAAAAACCCAAAAGATTGGTCCAATAATCTCCAGGGCAGGCTAAATCATCAACAAAGCAAGTCACCCTTTTAATCGCCAAAAAATCGCTTTTTAACAAAAACAGTGAAAAGGGGATAAGCAAAGATAAAAAAAGAACTAAAAGAGCCGATTTAAAAATTAAGGCTAGATGCTTTCTCCGCCTCATAGCTTCTTAACCAATTCAACAATTTTTTTTGCGGCATCCAGTTTAACCAATTTCTGGGCTTTAGCTGAACTCTTCTTATATTGATCAAGATTGGCTATCATCATTCTAATCATCCGGGAAAGATTCTCGGCAGATAATTTTTCCTGAATAAGGATTTCCGCTAAGCCGGCCTGTTTTAGGATCTGGGCGTTTTTAAACTGTTCGTTGGCATGGCTCCAGGGGATGGGGATAAAAAGGGTTGGCTTGCCAAGGGCCGCAATTTCATAGGTAATATGGGCGCCAGCTCGGCTAACCACCAAATCGGCAACCGCAAAAACTGAGCCGATCTCTGGCTGAAAAATATAATCGCGGACAAGATACCTTTTCTTTAGCTTTTCGGGTAACCGGCTTTTAATTTTACTTAAAAAAGCCAAATCATCATAAATCGTGCTTCGGCCGCACTGGTGGATCAAATTATACTTTTCAACCAGTTCAGGAAGAGCTTCAGCCAAAACCTGGTTAATCAAATGGGATCCTTGTTTGCCGCCGGTAACATAAAGAGTGAGTAAATCATTTTTAAAATCAAACTTTCCCTTTATCTGATTGAAGATTTCCGGCCTGACCGGCAAGCCGGTATGAATCGCTTTTCTGGCAGGAAAATGTTTTAAAGAACTCTCCCAGGAAACAAGAATCTTTTTGGCAAAAAATTGAATCACCCGATTGGCCAGACCGTAAACAACCGTCTGTTCATGAGTGATAATCGGCACCCTCATCAGCCAACCGCTTATTACCACCGGCACAGCCAGATAACCGCCAAAAGAAAGAATTAAATTGGGCCGAAACTTCAGAAGGCAATAAAAAGACTGAACAAATCCAAAAGGAATCCGAACCAGCTTCAGGGGGTGATAGGTCCGGTAAAACTTGCCTGCTTTTATCTCAATGAATTCAAAACCGGCCCGGGTAACCTCTTCATATTCCGCCCCTGGCTTTTTATCTCCCCACATGCTAAATTTATGGCCGAACCAGATAACCTTATAACCCTTTTTCCGCAATTTTTCTGCTACCACTAAGGCGCTGTTGTGATGGCCGCCAGTAATAATTACTCGATCTTGACTCTTTTTTTTCATCTTTTTACCACCCGGTATTTTGAGATATTGACCAAAATCCCCATCCCGGCCAGGGCAACGACTAAAGATGAGCCGCCGTAAGAAATGAAAGGTAAGGGTATGCCGGT
Source organism: Bathyarchaeia archaeon (assembly GCA_035527435.1). Taxonomy (GTDB): domain Bacteria; phylum Patescibacteriota; class Microgenomatia; order PFEM01; family DATLAM01; genus DATLAM01. The sequence goes on along the minus strand of DATLAM010000020.1, from coordinate 5,641 downwards.
AAAAGGGATCAGGGCCACCATTGCCGCCAAGTTAATTAAAGCCTGGAGACTAATCCAGGCAGTAATCCCCACGGCTAAAAGCTGGCCAAACCGGTCCGGCGCTCCCAAGCCAATCTTTAACCCGCGCCAGACAATCAGCAAAAAGGCCAAAAGAATTAAAGCGCCGCCAATAAAACCAAGCTCTTCGGCAATCACCGCAAAAATCGAATCGCTCATCACCGCCGGCAGGTATTCATATTTTTGCCGGGACTGGCCCAATCCCAATCCCCAAAGGCCACCTGATCCAAGAGCAAGCAATACCTGACGAATATGATAGGATTCCCCAAGCGGGTCCCGGCCGGGATTAAAAAAAGTTAAAAGGCGTCCCTTCCGATAAGGCGAGGACAGGATTAGCCCTAAGCCCCCCAAAAGGCCTAAAATTAAAAATCCTAAAAGGGTTATCAGGGAGGCGCCCGAAGCAAAATAAACAACCAATCCGCTGGTAATAATAACCACTGTCGTTCCCAAATCAGGCTCCATCATAATCAGGCCGATTATCAGGCCTGAAAGGATTAAAAAAGGAAGCGTTTTTTGCTTCTTGGCTAAAAACGCCGCCAAATAAAGGACAAAGGCAAGCTTGGTTATTTCAGCTGGCTGAACATTGAAGCTTCCTAAACTGATCCATCGCCGGGCACCTAGAATCTGGGTCCCAACACCAGGAAGAAGAACGATTATCAAAAGAACTAAAGAGACAAACATTAAAACAGGGGCCATTTTTTCAAGCCGGCGGTAGTTGAAAATGGAGGCCAAAACAAAAGCAATTCCTCCCAGTCCCGCCCATTGGATCTGAAGCTTTAAATAATGATATTTATCGCCAAAATCCCTAAAGGCCTCAACCACCGAAGCATTGCCAACCATAATCACCCCAATGATGGTCAGTCCTAAGGTCAATCCTGTCAAAACCAGGTCCGGCCTTTTAACCGAAGTTTTAAGAATGATTTTCCTTGACTTTGGCTTTTTTCTTTTTAATCGCATCGGCCGATTAACCCTTGAAAGATTTAACTATCTTTCTAAACTTATCTCCTCGTTCAAACTCATTTTTAAACATGCTAAAGGAAGTGCAAGCAGGAGAAAGAAGAACAATCTCTCCAGGCCGGGCAAGGCTTTTTGCTTTAAGAACCGCCTTTTTTAAATCATTAAACTGCCCTTGAATAATTTTTTTATCTAATACTTTTTCAAGTTTGTCGGTAGCGTCCCCTCCAAGAAGAACAATAGACCTGACAGAGGAGTTTTTTATCCTTTGGCCAAGCTGGCCAAAATGAAGCTTTTTATCAGCCCCGCCGGCAATGAGAATAATCGGCTGCTTAAAAGTTTCCAAAGCCGCCATTGTTGCCTCGGGAATCGTAGAGCAGGTGTCATTATAAAAAGAGACTCCTTCCACCTTGCGGACAAACTCCAAACGACTGGGAAGGCCTTGAAAGCCCTGGAAGGCTTTTTTGATTATTCTCTGGTCGATCCCTTTTAGTTTAGCCACGACTGCCGCGGCAGCGGCATTGGCAAGATTGTGTTTGCCTTTCAGCTTTACCGCAGCCGCTAAAGAAGGTTGCAGCTGAGAAGAAGAAAAATATCTTACCCTGGACCGGGCAGATTGAGCCAGCTGTTTTGATTGCTTATTTTCTTGGTTTAAAACCAAAAAGTCTCCTGGTTTTTGAAAGGCAAAAATAAGTTTTTTGGCCGTAATGTAATCGGCCATTGACTGATAGCGATTAAGATGGTCCCGATAGACATTGGTAATCACCCCAATATGGGGACTAATCCGGTGATGAGCCAAGCCCTCAAGCTGCCAGGAGGAAAGTTCCAAAACAACGGTTGTTTTCGGTTCAACTTTTGAAAGCAAGGAAAGAGCTGGCTTCTGGGGAATGTTGCCCCCCACAACTGATTTTAAACCGGCTTCAGCCAAGATTCTGCTGATTAAAACCGTGGTTGTTGTTTTCCCTCGGGTGCCGGTTACTCCAATCAGATTTTTTCGCTGGATCGGGGCCAAAAGAAAAAAAAGGCCAATTTCCATCTCAATTGGCACTTTGGCAGCCCTGGCAATTTTCAAAAATTTTGAATCGTTGGGAACTGAGGGGTTGCGAACAACCAGATCGCTTTCAATAAAGTCCCTTTCTTGATGTCTGCCTAAAACATACCTAATAGGCAAGCCTTCAAGCTTTTTCAGGCTGGGCGCCAAATCTTTGGCTGTCCTTAAGTCAGTCACCGTTACTTTGGCTTTCTGCCTGGAAGCTACTTTGGCAGCCCAAAGGCCTTGCCCTTGAAGGCCCAAGCCCATAATGGTTACTCGCTTGCCTGACAGATTAATTTTTTTCATAGATTATCCAAGTCTACTTCTTTTATTCTAACATGACCCAGATTACCAGAAAAATTTTTCCAATCATCAAGGGCCCGATAAGAAAGATCAGTAAAATAAAGTTCGTGGATTGGTTTTTGCTGGTTTCCCTGAATTTTATGTTTAATTAAAAATTTTTTTAAGGCTGTAGCGGTGGTTTTGCCAGGGTTAACAAAAAAAACATCACCCATCACCTTTTTGATTGTTTCTTGAAGTAACGAATAGTGAGTACAACCAAGAATCAGGGTGTCAATTCTTTTCTTTTTTAAGGGGCCAAGATACTCGCTGGTAAAAATTCTCGTTGCCTGATGATTTACCAAGCCTTCTTCAACTAAAGGAACGAGCATGGGGCAAGGAATAGCAAAAACTTTTACTTGAGGGTCTTCCCTTCTTAAAGCTTTTCCCCAGGCACTAGCCTTAACTGTTGCCGGCGTGCCGATAAGGCCGATCCGCCCGGTTTTACTTTTGCTGATTGCTTCTTTTACGCTGGGATCAATTACCCCCAAGACTGGAGTTTTAGTTTTTCTTTTAAGGAGGGGAAGGGCAAGGCTGGAGGCGGTATGGCAGGCAACGATTACGATCTTGACTTTTTTTTGGAGTAAAAAGCGAGTCAACTGCTGGGAAAAGTTAATCACCGTCTTTTTTCCTCTCGTTCCCCAAGGAACCCGAGCCGTGTCGCCGATGTAAACAATTTTTTCTGAAGGCAAAACCCGAATAATTTCCTTAACAACGGTTAAACCACCCACCCCTGAATCAAAAACGCCAAGCGGCCGTTTGTCCATTGACACTTATTATAACAAAAGAGGTTTAAATTACTGCCAGCCAGAGGCCGAAAAGGGCCAAGATGATGCCGGCCAACCAGGCCCGGGCAACCACTTTCGGCTCTTCCCACCCCCTATTTTGAAGCCAAAGATGGGCCGGGGCAACGGTAAAAAGCTTCTTTTTTAAAAGGGACTTGGAAAGAATCTGGAAAAAACTTGAAGCGCCTTCAGCCATGAAAATGCCGCCGATTACCCCCACGGCAACAATTTTGCCAATTAAAAGGCCGACCACCGCTAAGGTTGCCCCAAAGGAAAGGGCGCCAACATCACCCAACCAGATCCTGGCTGGAAAGACGTTAAAGTACAAAAAGGCAATCAAAGACCCAAGCCAAAGAGCTAAAAAGATTGACAAAGTGGTGTCCAAAATGGAGGCCGAAAGAATCCAAAAAGCAAAAAGGCAAATCATCAAAAGTCCGCAGGAAAGACCATCCAAACCATCGGTAATATTAAAGGCGTTGGTAAAGGTGACCACCACAAAGGCAGCGAAAGGAACGTACCAGACTCCAAGATTGACAATCCCCCAAAAGGGAATGTGGACAAAATCAATCCCCAGGTTTTGCCAAAGAAGAAGGCCGATGATAAAACCTAAAATCCATTGGATCACAAATTTGTGGCGGAAACGCAGACCGAAAAAACCGGTTCGGGAAAAGCCGAAAAACTTCATTAAATCATCATAAAGGCCTAAAAGGCCGAAAGAAAGAAAAGAGAAAAAGAGGATGTTCAGCTCATCCTTGATCGGATAGGCAGTGGTAATATAAACGCCCAGAAAGGAAATTAAAGGAAAGAAAAGAACGTACAAAAGGCTCACCACCACAATTACCAAAAGACCGCCCCCTACCGGAGTACCCACCTTATGGGAATGAAGCTTATCAAAAATTTTCGTCCGCAAGCCCAGACAATCTTTTGTCTTCTGTTTTTGACGTAAAAACTTCAGGTGATACAAAAGATTAATAAAGGGGATAATTAAAACACTGGTAAAGATAAAAGAAAAAATAAGCAGTCCTAAAATAAGAGCCATAATTTAAGGAATGATTGCCATTAATTTTGGGCCAAAAATCAAGACGCCGACAATGATTGAACCGCAAACAGCCACCAGGACCATTCCCGAGGCAACATCTTTGGTAACTTTGGCGTCTTTACGCCATTCATGGGTCACCAGGTTGGTAATCGACTCAATCGTGGTATTAATCATCTCGGTGAGTATGACAATAAAGATGGCGGCAATAATGATCGTGATTTCAATCCGGGAAAGTCCAAGTAAAAAAGAAGCCAAAAGAACGATGACGCCGATAATAACCATCAGGCGGAAATTAGGCTGGGTTCGAAGCGAATAACAAAGACCATCAAAAGCGTTTTTAAAGGAGATTTGGTGGTTTTCGTTGTTTTTAGGCACCACAGCTGTCTATTATAATCCTACCCGCAAATCAGAGCAAGCCGGACATTGCTGATAATGATGACAAACTGTTTTTTGACAACCAACTTTTTTATTCTCAAGAATCAAAAGCACCCGCTCCATGTGCCGCAGAAGCGAGCCTTTAAGATAGACTAAATCATCTTTTTTAAGGATTTTTTTCAAAGTCTTGGCGGCCCCATGAACATCCTTAACCCAAAAAATTCTTTCTTTTTCCATCCCGTCTTTTTGAGCCTGCTCGGCCGCAAATTTTTGCAAAGGGCCAACGCTAATCAGATAATCAACCTTGAGTTCAGCCACTTTCCTACCAACTTCCCGATGGCTTTCCTGGGCTAAATCCCCCAGCTCGCCCATTTCCCCTAAAACCGCAATCCGAGAACCCTTGGCAGGCAAGTCCGAAAGAACCTGCAACCCCGCCACGGTTGAGGCAGGATTGGCCCGGAGAGCATCATTAATAAGAACCGATCCCCTCGGCCCTCTCTCAATGCTCACTCTTCCCTTTAAAGGTTTAAGTTTGGCCAGTCCTTTTTTAATCTCTTGCCAGCCCAGGCCTAAGTTTCTGCCAATCGCGGCTGCAGCTAGACACTCATGAATAAAATGCTGGCCAATCAGGCCGGTTTTAAGTTTAATCCTTTTATTTTCAGCGTTAAGAACAAAAGAGGTGCCTGAAAAATCAACCTTGATTTTATCGGCCCTAAAATCACTTTTTTTTGAAACCCCACACCAGATAACTTCAGCTTTAGTTTTTTTCGCCATTTTTCTGACATTTTCATCGTCATAATTTAAAATTGCCAAACCATCTTTGGGAAGGGCTTCAAGCAGTTTTCCTTTTTCCTTAATTACTCCAGCTAAAGAGCCTAAAAGCTCTGAATCCGAATGAGTGGGGTTAATACCGGTCACCACGCCGATTTCGGGTTTAACCAGAAAAAGATGAAAATCCATTTCATCCTTATGATCCACGCCATATTCTAAAACCAAAACCTGATGCCAGGGACGAAGTTTTAAAAGGGTCATCGGCAGATTGTAGATCGTATCAAGATT
>DATLAM010000019.1:0-2528 GCA_035527435.1 Bathyarchaeia archaeon | reverse complement strand
AGGGCAGTCCCTATCAAGGCCGACAACCAACCCGGCTTTACCTCTTTTAAGACATTCATCTGACCCATACCCCGTTCCGCAACCAATGTCTAAAGCTCTTTTTCCTTGGAGAAGTATTTCTCTAGCCACAAAAGTATATCCTGAAAGATGCTCCGCTCTTAAATAAAAAATAGCAATAGGATTCAATGGCCCTTTTTCAATAAGATGCCGAATAAGGCTCCCTGGGTTAAAACCAGAAAGATCAGGAGTCAACCTTTCTCCAGTAAAGCTCATTCTTTCTTTGCTCTTCATAAACCCTATAGTATTATTTTACCAAATCCAAGGCTGAATTTCTAGAAGAAATTTTTCTCTATTCCCTCGCCTTTTCGAAACCGGCGGAGAGAGCGGCTTCTTCAGTACAAAACCAGCGATCACCGTGCTCAAGATTAACTTCAGTCGCCTCGTAGTGGCGAAAGCTGGGCAGATGATACCAACGTTTATCCATGCGGTCGAGATTACCTTTTATCTGGCATGGACCACAAGCCTGCCATAAACCTTTATTTTCTTGATGAGCTTTCTCTGCTGTTTGAACTAAAGCCTCCTGATGTTTCAAATTCACCGTATCCAGAAAAAACTCACCTACCCCTGCGGCCAATAAGTAATCATTAACAAAAACCTCTTTCTCATCTAAAGTAAAAACATAAGCCAGATAACGGCCAAAACGATCCATTTGATTAACATCCATCTCCAAACGAACCTTTTTGCCTAAAACCAGCGCCTGGTTTATCTTTTTAGCTTCTTGGGCAAAACAATTATCCTTTTCCGGAGCATCAATGCTGATATAGCGGATCACCCGGCCGTCGGCAAGCTTGATGGTATCCCCATCAACTATTTTTGTAACCACCAGGGTCGGGGAGAAAAAATATTGCCAAGAGAAAAGCACCAGAAAAAAAGAGAAGAAAAAGAAAACCAAAATTTTAACCCGCTGGCGGAGAAGCTTAATCATTTAACTTAACAATTCAATAATAATCTATCAACCCAAAAAAAGTCGAGAGGAAGTTTCAATCTTTAAGGCTTTTTTAAGATCCTGAGGGAGCTTTTAATAAAGAAAGCAAGTCAGTAGCTTGGTCAAAAGTTAAACCTTTTTTCTCCTGGCGCCTTTCTTCTTCCAACCTAGAGTCCCGTCCCTTCGGGGTTAAGATCATCCTTCCGGCTTCATCTGTTTCATACTCTGCTTGAATCAGATATCCTTCATCGTTTCTTTCTCCAATGATGGCTCGAACCTTGCTAAGCGGGGAATCTGTTAAGATAACTCTAGCCCCCTGTTTTCCGTGAGGCCGGGTTTGGTGGGTCAAGTCTAATTCAAAACTGACCGGTTCACCCTGATCAGAATACCGAATTTGTAACTCAGCTTGACCGGGATTTTTAACAAACTGGGTTATAAATACTTCCTCGGGAATATTGGGAAAAGAAACCCAGAAAGGTCCTTCTTTTGGCTGGCGAAACCGGTCAAAAAAGGCAGGCAGACATCCTCCCCTGGGAAGGGCTAAAACAGCTTCCCAGATTTGTTCGGCTTGTTCAACAGTTAAACCTTCTTCCCTGGAAGGAACTCTCTCACCAGATCTATTTCTAAGATCACCTTTTCTAAGATCATCTTCTTTCATCCAAAAAATTTTACCATAACCGGTCAAATTGGCTTGTTGATTTAAAAACCAATTGTCAAAAGATGTTATAGTAGAAAAAATGACCTTAAAAAAATGTCCATGGCTAGCCGCCCCCAACCGGATTGCTGCTGATCCCTTAGTTAAAAAACTTCTCCCCTCCCCCGAACTTCCCTCAGGCCTTGAGAAGATTAACCCCGATCAGTTTTGGCGCCTTTTTCTTAACCCCCAGTCCTTTCCCAAAGGAGAAAGAAAAGCCCTTCTTGCCTCTCTTAAAGGAGCCTGTTCTCATGCTCAGGACCAACTGCCGAACCCTGACCTTCTTCACCAAGCCTGGCAAGCAAGCCAAGACTCAGCCCAAAAAGATCCCCAGCCTCTTCTTTTGGTTATCGGTGCCATGGGAAGCGGCAAAACCAGCCTAACCCAAAGGCTTAAAAAGGCAAAACCCAAAACAGCCATCTTTGAGGAAATCACCCCGGAGGAATGGGAATTTATCGGCCCCCGACTGGGCCAGTTTTACGATTTGCTTAAAACCCATTTCCAAAAAAAATTAACCGGCCAAGCGCTTAGCAGGATGTATGACCTTCAAGACTCCCTTCAGACCTGGTTTGCCAACAACCGCTTCACCAAAACCTTAAAGGCAATCATTAAATCCCAAGCTGAACCAGTCAGCTTTGACTCCTCCCCGATATCCGATGTCGTCTATGAATATGTCCAAAAACGACTGGGAGTGGTCAAGGATGAGGATTTTGAAAAATATATTAAAACCATGCAGCTAAGGCTGGCCCTGATCCCGCCGGTTAAAAACATTGTTTATGTTCATAACGGGCTTTACGGCCTTGAAACTTTAAGAAGTCGCAACCTTAAAAGAGGCCGCGACATTGAGGA
>DATLAM010000018.1:0-7564 GCA_035527435.1 Bathyarchaeia archaeon | reverse complement strand
CGTGCGGCTCAAAGTCTTGGGAGACTTATCAAGGTTTGATAAAGATATCCGGGAAGGGATTCTTAAATGGGCGAGGCGCTCAAGGGGCAATAAGAAGGTAACTCTTTCAATTGCCATTAATTATGGAGGTAGAGACGAGATTTTGAGGGCGATCAAAAAGGCCCAGAAGGGAAAAATAAAAGGCAAGGATTTGACCGAAGAGAGGTTTTCTCGGTTTTTAGACACAGCAGGGATACCAGATCCGGATTTAATCATCAGAACCGGGGGAGCCAAACGGCTTTCAGGTTTTCTTCCTTGGCAGGCAGTTTATGCTGAATTTCATTTCACGGAAACGCTGATGCCTGATTTTACCCCTCGCAAGCTTGATAAAGCGATTCTTGACTATAGTAGCCGAGAAAGGCGATTTGGCCGATGAGATCAATTCATCAACTGCTTGACTTTAAAAACAAGGTTGACCGCGAGTTAGGCCGGTTTTTGGACCAAAAACTAAAAGAAAGCCAAAAAATTGACCCTAGTCTTCGAGAACTAGTCGGGGCAGTTGGGGACACTGTTCTTGGCAGCGGAAAGCGTTTACGACCCGCTTTTTGCTATTTTGGCTATCAAGCCTGTGGAGGCAGGAGGGAAAAGGCAATTCTTTATACTGCTCAGGCGGTTGAGTTTCTCCACACGATGGCTTTGATTCATGATGACATTATTGACCAGTCGCCTCTTCGCCGCGGCCAACCGACTGTTCATCAACTGCTTGGCGATCCAGGCGCTATTCTGGCTGGTGATCTAAGCTTTGTTTTTGCTGACGAGATTTTTACCAACTCACCTTTTGAGAGCCAAGTGATTAGAAAAGCGCAAAAATATTTTGATCTTTTAAAAAGGGAAGTGATTTACGGGGAATATCTGGATGTTTTAGCGCCAGCCGAGGAAAAAATTGATGAGAGGAGGATAAGAAAAATTCTTGAGTATAAATCTGGAAAATATACGGTTGAGCGGCCCCTGCATTTAGGCGCCGCCTTAGCCAAGGCGCCTTCAAGCGCTTTTAAAGCTTTCAGTGGCTACGGCATTCCGGTAGGGGTTGCTTTTCAAATTCAGGATGATATTTTAGGCATCTTTGGCCAAAAAGGAAAAACAGGCAAGCCAATTGATTCTGATTTGAAGGAAGGCAAAAAAACTCTTTTGGTGGTTAAAGCCCTGGAAAAACTAAAAGGCAGTCAAAAAGCAAAATTTGGCCAGATTTTGGGAAACAAGAGTCTGGCCAGAAAGGATTTTGTTTGGGCAAAAGACAAGATCAATGAAACCGGTGCCCTGGCTTATTCTCAAGGCTTAGCCAAAAAACTAGTTCAAGAAGGAAAAAGAGCGCTTAATAGGTATCCTTTCAAAAAAGAAGGCAAAGACTTTCTAATGGGGATGGCTGATTATATAATTGAAAGAGAAAGATGAAAGAAGAGGTTTTAAAAAAACTTTATCGGAAATATAAGGTCAGGCTTTTAAACTTTATTTCCCAAAAAGTTGAAAGGCGGGAAGACGCTGAGGAAATCCTTCAGGACACCTTCATTTCCGCCCTTGACTCTTTGCCTCTTTTTCGCTGCCAAAGCAGTTTCTATACCTGGCTTTGCGCCATTGCCCGACATGAAATAGCTGACTTTTACCGCAAGAAAAGACTGAAAACAATTGTTTTTTCCCGCTTTCCCCAACTACAAAAAATTGTTTCCCGGGCTTTAAGCCCAGAAGCTGCCCTGGAAGCCAAAGAGTTAGAAGGGGAAGTCATTCTTTGCTTGAAAAGCCTAAGCGAAGGATATGCCAGGATTTTACGACTAAAGTATATAGATGGCCTTTCCTATCAGGAAATCGGTAGAAAACTTAAGGTTTCGGCTAAAGCGGTGGAATCAAAAGTTTTTAGGGCGCGAAAAGCCTTTGCTCAAAGTTGGCAGAGTCGAGCTTACCTTACAGAAAATCTTCCTCCTGACCATTCGTGAAATTTACCTTTTCTTAAGAAATCTTTTGGGTCTGATTTTCCATCCTTACAAAACTCTGCGCACCATCAGCCGGGAAAAAGATTTCTCTCAAGTAATCCTTCTTTCCTCTTGGCCTCTGCCTTTATGGTTTGGGCTGGGGACGGTTTTTTTAACCATCAATTTTTTCTTTCATCCGGAGGGGAAAATAGCCGGCCTGGTGAGGATTTTCAACCTGTTTTTTAGCCTTTATTCTTTGTTTATCTTTCTTTATGCGGTTTACCTTTTTTACTGGGCCATTTTTTATCTGAGGCTCAAAAAAGGAGTGAGGGGATGAGAAATCTAAGCGATTCTCAAAGAAGGAAGTTTTTAGAGAAAAAACTAAGGGTCAGCTTAAAAAAGATTGGTCTTTTCAGCCTTGATCCGCAAAAAATTGCCAACCGTAACTGCGAGAACCTGATTGGCGCCACCCGGGTGCCTTTAGGGGTGGCAGGCCCTTTAAAGATAAAAGGCAGTTATGCCTCTGGAAACTATTATTTGCCTTTGGCAACCACGGAGGGGGCTTTGGTGGCCAGCATTAACCGGGGGTGTAAAGCAACCAGGCTCTCGGGCGGAATCACGACTTTAGTTGAAAAAGCGGGGGTAACCCGCGCTCCGGTTTTTAAAGTGAAAAACTTAAGCCAGGCAAAAAACCTTGCCGGGTGGTGTCAAAAAAACCGGGGCCAATTAAAAAGAGTAGCTAAGAAAAGCGATCCTTATCTTCGCTTAGAAGAAATTCAGCCAGTCATTTTAGGCAGGAACGTCTTTTTGCGCTTTGTTTTTGATACCCGGGAAGCAATGGGAATGAATATGGTAACTTTGGCCACCGAAAAGCTGGTGGCCCTAATTGAAGCCAAAACGAAAGCAGAATGCGTTGCCTTAAGCGGCAATCTTTGTGTTGATAAAAAACCTGCTTGGCTAAATTTTTTAAATGGCAGAGGCAAAAAAGTCTGGGCCGGTGTTCAGATAGAAAAAAAGATAGTGAAAAAGGTTTTAAAAACTACTCCGGAGAAAATAGCGGAGGTGGTTTACCGGAAGTGTCTTTTAGGTTCCGCCGTTGCCGGTTCTTTAGGGTTTAATGGCCACTTTGCCAATATTGTGGCGGCTCTTTTTTTAGCTACTGGTCAAGACATGGCCCATGTGGTTGAAGGTTCTCTGGGGGTGACCACGGCTGAGGTTGAAAGAAAAGGCGACCTTTTCTTTAGCATTTATCTACCTGATTTAATGGTTGGCACAATTGGCGGTGGCACCGGGTTGGTTACCCAAAAAGAGGCTTTAAGTATTTTAGGCTTAGGCCAAGGGAAAAAAGGCGAAGCTTTAAAATTAGCGGAAATTGCTGGCGGGGCGGTTTTGGCTGGTGAGCTGTCCTTAATGGCGGCCCTGGCCAGTGGTGGTTTAGTTAAAGCCCATGAAAAGCTTGGCCGAGGCAAGAGATGATTAAAAGCAAAAAATTAAAATCAGTGGGGATTGTTGGTTATGGGGTTTATCTGCCTCAAGAGAAAATCCAGGTTAAGAAGATAGCCCGAGTGTGGGGAAAAGAAGGCGAGAAAATAACCAAGGCTTTAAAGGTCAGCCAGAAAATGGTGGCTGATTTTGATGAGGACAGCTTAACGATGGGAGTGGAAGCCAGTTTAGAGGCTTTAAAAAGGGCGGGATTAAGCCCGAAAAAGATTGGCGCCCTTTTCGTTGGTTCTGAGAGCCATCCGTATGCAGTTAAACCCACGGGCACAATTTTAGGGGAGATTTTAGGGGTCGGCCGAGAATACTTTTGTGCTGATTTAGAGTTTGCCTGCAAAGCAGCCACGGCCGGTCTCCAGATGGTGGCTGCCTTTTTGGAAGCGGGTTTAATTGATTACGGCTTGGTGGTGGGAACAGATAAGGCCCAAAGCCAACCAGGGGATGCCTTAGAATATACGGCTGCCTCCGGAGCGGCGGCTTTTATCTTGGGCAGAAAAAAGACTGAGTTTTTAGCCCAACTGGAATCAACTACCTCTTTTTCTTCAGACACCCCGGATTTTTGGCGGCGAGAGGGACAAAAATACCCCGCCCATGCCGGTCGCTTCACGGGCGAACCCGGCTATTTTTACCACGTTTCAGAAGGGACAAAAGCCTTTTTTAAAAAAACCAAAACAAAGCCCGCTGATTATGATTACGCTATCTTTCATATGCCCAACGGCAAGTTTCCCCGGAAAGCAGGCCAAACCTTAGGTTTTCAAAAAGAACAGCTTGAGCCAGGCTTAATCGTGGATTTGGTTGGCAACCCCTACAGCGCTTCAACCCTTTTAGGTCTGGGTTCTGTTTTAGATCAGGCCAAGCCAGGTCAACGGATTTTGTTAACTTCTTACGGTTCGGGTGCAGGTAGCGACAGTTTCAGCTTAACGGTTAAAAAACCGCTTTTGTCCAAAAGAGAGAAAGGCCAATTATTGGCTGATTTGATTTGGAAAGCCCGAGAGATTGATTATCCGGCCTATTTGAAAAAAATGGGGGTTTTATGAAAGTGGGAATAGCCGGTATTTATCAGACTAAATTTGGTGAGCTTTGGGATCGCTCGCTGGGTGATTTGATGGAAGAGGCTGCCCGGGGAGCAATCATGGATGCCGGGATAAAAAATAAACAAATTGAATCGGTTCTGGTGGCCAACATGTTAAGTGATCAGCTGGCGGGCCAATCACATTTAGGTTCTCTTTTGGCCCAAAGAATGGGTATTCAAGCACCAGTTACCCGGGTGGAGGCGGCTTGCGCCTCAGGCGGAGTGGCCATTGCCAAGGCGGCCATGATGATCAAGGCCGGTCTTTACAAGGCAGTCTTGGTGGTCGGGGCAGAGAAAATGACTGATCTTAATGCCTCTCTGGTGGCATCCAGCTTAATGGCTGCGGCTGGCGAGGATGAGATGGAAACAGGCTTGAATTTTGTGGGTCTTTATGCCTTAATGGCTCAGGCCTACTTTAAGAAATTCGGGGCAACGGAAAAAGATCTTGCCTTAGTGGCGGTTAAAAACCACTATCATGCCAGTTTAAACGGCAAAGCCCATTTTCCTTACCAAATTTCTGTCCAACAGGTTCTTGCCAGCCCTAAAATCGCTGATCCTTTAAAACTTTTAGATTGCTCACCCATCAGCGACGGAGCCGCGGCCGCGGTGCTGGTTTCCTTAAAAATGATTAAAAAACTAGCAAAAAAACCCATCTTTATTGTAGGCAGTGGCCAAGCCAGTGACAGTTTGAGCCTGAAGGAAAGAGAAAACCTGTTGAGCTTAAAAGCCACCCGATTGGCAGCCAAACAGGCTTTTCAAACGGCGGGCCTAGATAAAAAAGAGATTGATTTGGTTGAGGTCCATGATTGTTTTACGATTGCCGAGATTTTAGCTTTAGAAGACTTAGGGTTTTATCAAGAAGGAACCGGTTTTGTTGCCCAGCAAAATGGAGAGGTCAAACTTGGGGGCAAACGGCCTGTGAATTTGTCAGGAGGACTTAAGGCCTGTGGTCATCCGGTGGGGGCGACCGGCGTAAAGCAAATCGTGGAGATTGTTCAACAATTAAGAGGCCAGGCTGGCAAAAAACAAGTCAGAGGAGCTCGGGTGGGGCTGGCTCACAACGTGGGTGGCACCGGTGGCACGGCCACGGTTCATATTCTTAAAAAGGGAGAATAAAATTGGCAGAAAACAGTCCGGTTAAAATCTGGCGGGAAGCCAAAAAAAGATACCAGAACTTAGGTAAAACCGGTTGGCTGACTTGGTTTACTAAAGTTTGGCAGGGACCAGCCGGGTTTGAGAAAAACTCGCCTTTCTGGGTGGGGATGGTGAGGTTGAGAAACAACCGAAAAGTGACCAGCCAGATTGTGGGGGATAATCAAAAAATAGCCTCGGGTGTTAAAATGAAAGGTGTTTTGCGGATTTTAAACCAGGGAGGCGAGAAAGGCGTGATTGAATATGGGGTTAAATTTAAAACAATCTAACAAATTAATGGATAAACTGGTTGTTGTTAACAGTCAAGATCAAGTTTTGGGCACCAAGGGAAAAAAGGCTTGCCATACCCTTCAGGGGGTTTTGCATCGGGGTTTTTCTGTTTTTGTTTTCAACCAAAAAAGAGAGGTTCTTTTACAAAAAAGAAGCCGTCAAAAATCACTTTGGCCAGGATTTTGGTCCAACACCTGTTGCAGCCACCCCAAGCTCGGGGAGAGCTATCTTCAGGCTGGCAAAAGAAGGCTTAAACAAGAATTAGGTTTTGATTGCCAGCTTAAATATCTGGGCAAATTTTATTACCGAGCCGTTTATCAAAAGGCGGGCTCAGAAAACGAGATTTGTGCGGTTCTTTTAGGAAAATATGATGGTCCAGTTAAGCCAAACCCTGAGGAATTGGCTGCCATCCGCTGGATTGGGTTTGAAAAGCTTAAAAGGAAATTAAAAGAGAAGCCGAAAACTTTTACACCATGGCTCAAAAAAGAATTAGCCTTGTTTCCGCCCCAGGAAAAATAATTTTTTCCGGGGAGCACAGTGTGGTTTATGGCCAGCCAGCCCTTTTGAAAGCCATTAACCGCCGGCTTTTTCTGGGGGTGGAAAAAGCAGCCAAAACAGAGATTATTACCTGCGAGCCTGGAAAACTGGCTCAATTTGCTTTTGAAAAAACAATAAAAGCCTTAAAAGAAGACCCTGAAGGAATTAAAATCACCATCAGCTCCCAGATTCCGGTGGCCCGAGGTTTGGGTTCTTCAGCCGCCTTGGCTGTGGCCATGGTGGGCGGCCTTTTCAAATATTTTAAAAAACCCTGGCAAAGGAATTTAATTAATCAAATCGCTTTTGAGATTGAGAAAAAACAGCACGGCAATCCCAGCGGGGGTGATAACAGCATTGTTTGTTTCGGGGGAGTTTTGAGGTTTCAAAAAAGGGTGGGAAAGTTTATAATTAAGCCCCTAAGGACCAAATTAAACTTGTCTCGATTTGTTCTTCTTGACAGTGGCCGGGCCGAAGAAACAACCGGGGAGATGGTGGATCAGGTTAGCAAAAAGCTTAATAAAGAAAAAAAGAAAATGACCCAAAAGATAGCTTTAATGGGTAAACTAACCAAGGCAATGATTGCCTCTTTTGAAAACGCGGACTTTACCTGTTTGCCTGAGCTGATCAAGGAAAACCAAAGGTTATTGGAAGAGATTGGGGTGGTGGGCAAAAAAGCCCGAAAAATTATCAAAAAAATTGAAAAACTGGGCGGAGCGGCTAAAATCTGCGGAGCCGGGGGTCTAAAAACCGGTTCGGGAGTGATCCTTGGCTACCATCAGGAGCCATCCCTTGTTTTGGCTTTGGCGAAAAAGGAAAAATTGGTTCACTTTCCAGTCAAATTAGGAGCAAAAGGCCTAAAAGATGAGAAAAGTTAAGGTTTCGGCCCCAGGCAAGCTGATGCTTTTAGGGGAGCATGCAGTGGTTTATAACCGGCCCTGTTTGGTCACCAGTATTGATACCCGGGTAGATGTCCTTTTGGAAAAAATTGACAAAAAAGAAATCATTATCAATGCTTCGGAGGTGGGGATTAAAAACTACCGACGCTCCCTGGTCCAGCCCCCTTTGGAAAAAGTGCCCAAAGGGGTTCGTTTTT
>DATLAM010000017.1:0-4828 GCA_035527435.1 Bathyarchaeia archaeon | reverse complement strand
AACCACCGTGAACATGGATTACCCGCAATCTTTTGGCCCCGGCATTATCAGCAGGCTTTAAAATACTTCTCAGTTGAATCATTTTTTAACTACCTCCGCTATTCTCCATCTCTTTGTTTTGCTTAAAGGCCGATTTTCAGCAATTTTAACCTGAGCGCCTTCTTCCACCCCAAGCTCATCATGAACATGATATTTTTTGGTTTTTTTAACAGCCTTTTTATAAAGAGGGTGGGCCTTTTTAGTTTCCACCGCCACGACCGCCGTTTTATCCATCTTGGTTGAAATCACTTTGCCAACTAACATCTTCATTTTAAAAACTCCTTTTCACGAATAACTGTTTTTATCCTGCCAATATCGTGCCTTTTTTCCATTAAAAGATGGCCATTTTTCAGCTTCCTGGTAGCCAATTCCATTTTCAGCTTAACCAGCTCTTCTTGAGCTTTTTTAAGCATCTCTTTCAGCTCTTTTTCACTTTTATCATGAAGCTGTTTGACATCTTTAGATTTCATTTGCTTATTCCCCACGGCTGATAAATCTAGATCTAAAAGGCAGTTTGCTAGCCGCCCTTTTCATCGCCTCAACTGCCACTTCTTTTGAAACCCCAGCCAGTTCAAAAAGAATTCTTCCAGGATTGACCACGACCACATAACCTTCAATTTCTCCCTTACCGCTGCCCATTTTAGCCCCAGCGGTCTTGGCGGTGACCGGCTTGTCTGGAAAAACCCGAATCCAAACTTTACCTGTCCGCTTAGTATAATGGGTAATTGCTTTCCGAGCTGCTTCAATCTGGCGAGCAGTCAACCAACCCCGGCCCTGACTTTTAAGACCAAAATCACCAAAAGACAGGTTTGCCCCTCTTCCTGAAGATCCCCTCATTGAACCACGAAAGGCCTTGCGATATTTTGATTTCCTTGGCTGTAACATAAGCCTACTCTCCCTCCCTGTAAACCCACACCTTAACACCAATATAGCCGGATCTCGTTAAAGCCGGAACCTGAGCATAGTCAATTTTAGCTCTTAGAGTCTGCAACGGAATCTTCCCCTGGGAATATTTTTCGGTCCGGCCAATTTCGGCCCCGGCAATTCTGCCTGAGAGAACCACTTTAACTCCCTTGGCTCCTGCCCCCATGACCCGCTCGATTGTTTTGCCAACTACCCGGCGTTGAGGCATCCGGCGCTCCAGTTGGTCGGCAATTCCGGTTGCCACCAGCTGGGCCGAAAGCTCCGGCTCCTTAACTTCGATCGGGTCAATCTCAAGGTTCTTTTCAGGCTCGGGAAGAGAAACTATTTTACAAAGATCTTTTTTAAGCTGTTCTAGACTAGTTCCTCCTCTGCCGATTACCACCCCTGGCCGGCTAACATGAAGGGAAACTTTCATTTTATTGATTGACCTTTCAATCTGGACACTGACAATCCCCGCCAGTTTAAGCTTTTTCATCAAAAATTCTCTGATCTTGATATCCTCAAGAAGGTTGTCTCGATACCTTTTAGGATCGGAGGCAAACCAGCGTGATTGCCAGTTCTTAATATGAGTTAACCTAAAACCAAAGGGATTAACCTTTTGTCCCATCTTTCCTCCTTTTTATCTTCGGCTTCTTCGGTGGTTCTTTTTCTTTCTTGGCTCTTTCTGCCAAAACCAACTTGATGTGGCTAGTTCTTTTTAAGATCCGGTGGGCTTGACCTCGAGAAACCGCCCGCCAACGTTTAAAAACCGGCCCTTCACCGATTTGAATTTCTTTAATCACCAAATTTTCCTTATTAAGCTTAAAATTGTTGACCGCATTACCAATTCCCTGCTTTAGAGTATCCAATAGGGGCTTGGCTGCCCTTTTGTTCGTGGCGCCAAGAATCTCCAAAGCCTCCTTCACAGGCAAGCGGCGGATGACGTTTGCCACAAGACGGACTTTTCTCGGACTGATTCTTATGTATTTTGACTCGGCAACTATTTCCATTTTTAAGTTTTAGCGATAACCCTTTTAACTATTTTGCCGTGGCCTCGAAAAGTTCGCGTCGGAGAAAATTCTCCCAAGCGCTGGCCAACCATTGATTCGCTAATAAAAACCTCAATAAAATTTCGGCCATTATGAACAGCAAAGGTATGACCAACAAACTCGGGCGGAACCTGGCTGGCTCGAGACCAGGTTCTAATCGGTTCTCTTTTACCGATCCTTTTTTGCTCCATTACTTTCTTTAAAAGCTTCGGGTCAATGAATGGTCCTTTTTTAGAACTTCTTGCCATTTTATTTTTTCCTCTTGATAATCATCTTATCGCTGTATTTCTTTCTCTTTCTCGTCCTTTTTCCTAGGGTTTTTTTACCCCAGGGAGATTTTGGTGAGGGCATTCCGATACCAGAACGGCCTTCACCACCTCCGTGAGGGTGAGCTCCCGGGTGCATGGCTACTCCGCGCACGGATGGCCGAACACCTAAATGGCGCTTTCGGCCAGCCTTGCCTAGCTTGACAATTTTGAGATCAACATTGCCTACCTGGCCAATGGTTGCTCGGCAATCAAGCTTCACCTTCCTTATTTCCCCTGAAGGAAGCTTAAGGGTCGCCATCCCTCCTTCTTTAGCACTCATCGTCACCGCTGTCCCGGCTCCTCGGGCAATCTGGGCCCCTTTGCCGGGAACCAGTTCAATGTTGTGAATCATTGTTCCAATCGGTATTTTTTCTAAAGGTAGATTGTTGCCAACCTTAACCTCGGCTCTTGGCCCTGAAACAATCTCATCGCCCACCTTTAACTCCCTGGGGGCAATGATATAGCACTTTTGCCCATCGGCATAAGTTAAAAGAACAATATTGGCTCCTCGATTAGGATCATATTCTATTGTTGTCACTCTGGCGGGAATGCCATCCCTGTCTCGCTTCCAATCAATCAAGCGCAGGAACCTTTTTTGCCGGCCGCCCTGATGGCGGGTCGTAATCTTCCCCTCAGCGTTTCTCCCGGCACGCTTAGGCAAGATTCGCTTCAGCTTTTTTTCAGGTTTGTCTTGGGTAATCTTTTTAAAATCAAGATAAGAGACAGCCCTTTTGCCTGGCGATGTTGGTTTTAATTTTCTGATGGCCATCTTTTTTCCCTCCTACTTCTCGGTTGGCAGCTCAAAGGCGTCAATCTTTTGCTCGGGTGCTAGCTTGACGATTGCCTTTTTCCAATCAGGCAGCTTTGTCTCATGTCGATATCGACCAACCCGGCGTTTCTTCCCGTGAACCTTCATTGTTCTAACCAGGCGGACATCCACTTTAAAAAATTTCTCCACCGCCCTGGCAATTTCTTTTTTAGTCGCCTTTGGGCTTACCTTAAATGTATATTCACCAAAAGCCGTCCGCTCCGTTGATTTTTCGGTAATTAATGGCTGGATTAAAACCTGAACTAGATCCATAATTAGTTTTTTTCTTTCAAAAATGTTTCCCTAATCTTTTCGATTGAATCTTTCATAAAAATAAGCTTTCCTCCGTTTAAAACTTCGTAGGTGTTCAAAAGGTTAGCCTGTTTTAAGTTCAAATTAGGAATATTGCGTCCCGCCCGAATAACGTTTTCCAAAACCTCAGGTAAAACAACTGAAATTTTGTTTTTTTCTTTATCTTTCTTTTTCAATTTTAAATTGGCAATTATTTTAACCATCTCTTTGGTTTTAGGCTCCACCTTCTCTAATCCTTGAATGATAAGCACCTCTTTAGCCTTTAGTTTGCTGGTTAGGGCGCTAAAAAGAGCGCGGCAGCGCATCTTTTTAGTTAGTTTTCGTTTCCAGTTCTCCTCTCCTGTTGGACCGTGGGCAACACCACCGCCCACAAAAATTGGCGCATACCGATCACCGTGACGGGCCCGACCGGTGCCTTTCTGGCGCCAGATTTTCCGCCTTGACCCCCTGACCTCACCCCTTCTTTTAGTTTTCGCCTTTGATTTCCGCTGATTAGAAAGGTAAACCCGGACTGCCTGGGTCATCAATTCCTCATTAACTTTGGCGCCAAAAATCTCTTTTGGTAATTCAATCAGGCCAATTTTTCTACCCTGGATACTTAAAACATCAACTTTGGGCATCTTTTTCTTCCTTTTTAGCTGGGGACTCTGAAGGGGAAGGTTCTTTTTCTTTTCCCTCTCCTTCATCTCCAGCTTCCGCTGCCTCTTTTAATCTTTCGGCGGCCCCTTTTTCTCTGCCTAAACGGGCTTTTTTGGCCTCTTCGGATTCCCTGATTTGTCTCTCTCCTTTGGCCATTAAAGGAACGAATTTCTTCCTCTCGCTAATTTTCTGAATCAGCAATAAACCATTTCGGTGGCCTGGAACAAGTCCTTTAACTAAAAGCTCGTTTTTTTCCTCGTCAATAGCCATCACCGTTAGATTATCAATCGTTGTCCTTTGGCCGCCAGCCCGACCAGCCATTTTCTTACCAGGAAAAACCCGGCCTGGCGTGGCTGATTGGCCAATTGATCCAGGTGCCCGGGCCCGGTCTGATTGTCCGTGAGTCGCTGGTCCGCCAGCAAACCCCCACCGTTTCATCACGCCCGTAAAACCTTTTCCTTTTGAAGTTCCGATTACTTTGACAATGTCTCCAGGCTTGAAAACATCACCCACCTTAACAGCATCGCCCTTCTTAAGCTTGGTTTCCTTTTCTAGCCTGACTTCTCTTAAAAAACGAGGAGCCAATTTTAACTTGGCTCCCTTAAAATGTCCTTTAAGTGGCTTGGTAGTCCGGTTAAGTTTTTTCTCGCCCCACCCAAGCTGAATCGCGCTATAACCATCCTTGTTCAAGGTTTTAACCTGAATAACCGAACAGGGTCCGGCCATAATCCGGGTCACTGGAAGACTTTTCCCATCCTGGGTAAACTTCT
>DATLAM010000016.1:0-2001 GCA_035527435.1 Bathyarchaeia archaeon | reverse complement strand
TACTTCAAGGTGCTTTCCTTCTTCAGGTGTTTTCAAACCAGGTTCCTGCTTAAAACCAAACATCCCGGCCACAAAATTGCTGGGAATCGTGACCACCATCACGTTATAATCTGCGGTCAGATCAATTAAGGTTCTTCTGGAGTACATCAACTTGTCGGCAGTGTCCCTCAACTCGTCCATCAATTTAACTGTCGGTTTGGCGGCTTGAAGTTCAGGTGTACTTTCAAAAACGACCCTAATCGGCGTTAAGGCTGTTTCCAGTTTGCTGCTGGCATCAACTAGTTTTTGGGTGTCCTTTGAGCCTAGGGCAGCCGCGACCGTCTTTCTCGCCTCGGTCAGCTTATCAAAAACCTTTTTCTCATGTTCCATGTAGCCCTTAACGGACCCAACCAGGTTGGGGATAAGAGCTGCTTGACGCTTCAGCTGATTGCCAATCTCCTGAATGGAAGCTTTAATTCTTGTCTTGGTGGTAACAAATTTATTATAAGTCATCCATAAATAAAGGATGATTGCCGCCAAGACAGCCAAGATAATCAAAAAAAACTGCATGCCTCACCTCCTTTCATCTTTTCAATCTTTTTTAGTCTTTTATTTTTTCAATTTTTAAGTATACCACTTAGTTTTTCCCAGGACAATGTGTTTACAATGTTCGCAGGAGAAGCCCAGCCCCGACGAGCGACCGCAACTCCATAGCCCATCATCTCCATCTGGTCTAAGGCATGACTGTCGGTATTAATTACCATTTTCACTCCATTTTTCACGGCTTCTTTAATCATTGTTTCCGGAAGGTCAAGCCTTTCTGGCTGAGCATTAATCTCTGGCCACTTATTATTTTTTCGGCAAAAATCAAAAATCTTCTCCCATTCAAGCTCATAACCTTCCCTTTTGGTTAAAAGCCTGCCGGTGGGATGGCTTAAAATCTTAACCTTGGGGTGGCTTAAG
Organism: Bathyarchaeia archaeon; assembly: GCA_035527435.1. Taxonomy (GTDB): domain Bacteria; phylum Patescibacteriota; class Microgenomatia; order PFEM01; family DATLAM01; genus DATLAM01. Next base: position 1,059 of record DATLAM010000016.1, on the reverse strand, counting down.
GCCTTAAGCGTCCGCTCAGTCATCCTTTTTCGATCCATTTTAAAATTTGAGTGAATTGAAACAACCAGATAATCAACAAAGTCAAACCCTTTCCTGGGAAAAGCCCAATCTCCATTGGGCCTAATATCCACTTCCAGACCGTTTAAAATCTCTATTTTCTTTTTTTGAGTAATTTTATTATACGAGGACTTTATTTTCTCAATTTCCTCTTTTTTCCTCTTCAATAAGTCAATCATTTGTTTTTCGGTGTGTTGACTCTGGCTGGGGTTGTGTTCACTAAAACCTAAGTATTCGTAGCCCAGCTCAATGGCTTTTTCAATCATTTTTCTCATTGGTGTTGTCCCCTCATCATGGCTTGCTTCAAGAGGAAAATCAGAGTGGACATGAAGATCGCCTTTAATATTTTCAGGCTTAATTAACTTTGGCAGTTTGTTTTTTTCGGCCGCCTCAATTTCACCACTATCTTCTCGCAGTTCCGGAGGAATCCAAGCCATGCCAAGCTTTTTGTAGAAACTTTCCTCATCACCAAACTGATAAAGCTTGCCTTTGATTTTGATCCCGTATTCAGAAAGACTCCAATTTTTCTTCCGGGCAATCTCTCGTAAACGAATATTGTGTTGTTTTGAGCCTGTAAAATGCTGAAGCAGCGCCCCATAAGCGGCTGGCTTTTGGGTTTTAAGATCAACTTGGTAATTATTTTTTAAAAGAACCCGGGCGGTATTGGCCCCTTTGGCAACTACTTCTTTAACTTCGCTGTAACGGGTAAAATGGTCAATTGCCTTTTTTGGCTGATCAGTGGCAACAGCTAGGTCAATATCTCCCACCGTTGCCACTCTCCGGCGCAAACTACCAAGAAAGTCAATTCTTTTCACCGATTTTTCACCTTTCATATATTCAATAATTTTCTTGGCTAAATTATCGGCAAAAGACAACAATAATCTCTCCTCTCGGCGGCCAGCCTCGTCAATCCCTTCAAGAAGGTCCTTTTCTGATTCCTTGCCGAAGCCCTCAATCTCCCTGATTTTCCCTTCCTGGGCAGCCCTCTTAAGCTGGCTGATG
>DATLAM010000015.1:0-4825 GCA_035527435.1 Bathyarchaeia archaeon | reverse complement strand
GCAATATCACCGCCATCAAGCAAATAAACGCCGCCATTGATCAGCCGCTGGCCGTCTTGGTAAAAACCTCCCGCAAAAGGGACCACCCTCAACCAAGTTAATTTTTGATAGTCCCTGTTTATTTTTTCAAGGCTTACCCTGGTTGTTCCTAATTTTTCTATTGATTGGTTTAAGTTTTGGGACTGGATTCCTTCCGAAACCCCTTTTGCTTCCTGCCCAATTTGGCTAAGATCGTTTTTAATCGCCATTAAAGGTAAAAAGCCGAAGAAAAGAATAAAAACAGCCAGGAAAATAATCAGGCCAAGAGGGATTAGGAGTTTTTTTCCTGGCTTTGGCCGCCAGCTTAGTCTTCCTCTTAAGCCGCGCCTTTCTTCCGGCTGGGCTTCTTTTATTTCCTCTTCCTGGGGTAATTCAATTTTTTTGTCCAACGGATCAGCCATTTTTAAAGGGCTCCTTTCCCTGAAACCATCACCCAAGGGGTTTTGGCAATAATAACTAGATCCTCGAGAATGGAGCGCTTCCTAACATAATCTACATCCATTTTGACCCTTTTGTCAAAATTAATCTCACTTCTTCCGGTGACCTGCCAATACCCGGTAATCCCTGGTTTGGCCTTTAACAGTTCTTTAACATGCTTGCGGGTTTGGGGGTAATTTTTTTGTTGCTCCTCTAGTTCCTCTGGATAATAAGCCCGGGGACCAACGATACTCATTTCTCCTCTTAAAACATTAAAAACTTGGGGCAGCTCGTCTAAGGAAAACCGGCGCAGAAATCTGCCCACCCGGGTAATCCGAGGGTCATCTTTAAGTTTATAGCTATTTTTTTTGTATTGCTCGTAAAGCCGGCGAAACCCTGGACTGGCTTGCAAAAGCTGATGGGCATTGGCGATCATTGAACGAAACTTGTACATCCGGAAAGGCTTTCTGTTTTTACCGACCCTTTTGGGAATTTCAGCAAAAACCGGGCCGGCTGAATCAAGCTTAATCAAGATGGGCACAAATAAAAAAATGGGGGAAAAACCAATAATTAAAATTGTCGCTAGAAAAATATCAATCAGCCTTTTTAAAGCATCATAGATCATTTTGGGCAGGCAAGATTATAACTCTTTTGGCTAAAGATACTCAAGTTTTTTAAGTTCTTTAATTTTCTGGACAAACTTTTTTACCTCTTCTGCTTTTTCTCTGGGACAAATCAGGAGGGCCTCTTTGGTGTCCACGATAATCAACCCTTCAACATCCACGGTAGCAATGAGCTGATCATCAAAGTGAATCAGGCTGTTTTTAGTATTAAAACCAACAAACTCCCCTCTTTTCCCATGCTTGATCACCACATTGCCCTGTTTGTCTTTTTTGGAAACCTGATAAACAACTTCCCAATCGCCGATATCCACCCAATCAAAGTTAGCTTCTATCATCAAAAAGTTTTTAGCCTTTTCAGAAACCGCATAATCAACGGCAATATTAGGGGCCTCCTCATAAGCCTTCTTAATCACCTTTTGCTCCTCTCCAGTTCCCAAAGCCTTTTCAATCTGGGCTAAGCTTTTGCCCGCTTGGGGCTCATGTTTTTTAATCGCCCTAAGAAAAGTGGAGGCTTTCCAGACATAAAGACCGGCATTCCAATAATAATAGCCTGTTTCGGTAAATCTTTTTGCTACCTTCAAATCTGGTTTTTCAGTAAAGCCCTCAATTTTGTAGATGGGCCGGCCCGCAACCTTCTTCCAAGTTTTTCTTGCCTTAATGTGGCCCATTCCCGTATGGGGAAAGGCGGGCTTAATGCCAATGGCTACTAGCCAGTCGCCCTCTGCTGCCGCGTTACCAGCCAAAGCGTAAGTCTTAAGGTAATCCTTAACATCATGAACAATGTGGTCTGAGTACTCGTTAAGAATAACGGCTTGCGGATCACGGGCCTTAATGTAAACTGCGCCTAGACCGTGGGCCATAGCCGTATTGCGGCGCATCGGCTCAACAACAATGTTTTCTTTGGGAATTTTTGGCAGCTGCTTTTTAACGATCTGGGCATATTTTTTGGTGGTCGTCACCACAAACATTCTTTCCGGCGGAAGATAGCCCTTAAAACGGTTGTAGGTAATCTGGATCAAAGAATCATCATTAAGCAGTTGAGAAAACTGTTTGGGAGTTTTGTTGCGAGAGCGAGGCCAAAGCCTGGTCCCTCCCCCGCCGCAAAGGATCAGTAAGTAAAAGTTTTTTGGTGCTTCTGCCATTTTTTTTCTATAAAAGCCTTGATCGTTTGTTTAAAAATTTGCTTGCCAAACTTGATGGCGTTCTGGCGACACCAAGCCGAGTCATAATCTTCTGGCCTAAACCTTTTAACTGCCCTGATTAAAGCCTGGCTTTTTTGAGGGTAAAAAAAACTTCCGGTTTTCCCCTCAACCACACTTTCAAGGGCTCCCCCGCCCCGATAAGCGATCACTGGGCGGCCGCAAGCTTGGACCTCTAAAGGTACGAGGCCTAAATCCTCCTCTTGAGGAAAGATCAAGGCGCGACAATCTTGATAGTAACCCAAAAGCTGGCTGTCTGTCAATCGCCCAAGAAATTCAATGTTTTTTCTGGCCATCCTTTTTAACCTCTTAAGATCGCTGCCAACACCAACAACCTTAAGGGGCAACCCCAGTTGATTAAAAGCCTTGACGGCGATATCTATTCGCTTATAAGGAACCAGCCTGGAGACAACCAAAAAATATTTTTGGAAATCCTGGCTTGGTTTGGGTTTAAACCTCTCTGTGTCAACGGGAGGGTAAATGACTGTCGCTTTCCGCTGGTAATAATTCTTAATCCGCTTTTGAACATTTTTAGAAATGGCTAAATAATCATCTGGTCTTTGGGCAGCAATCTGGTCCCATTTTCTCAAATAGGCAACCAGAGGTGAACTGACAAGTTTGAAAAATGGGGCACGGAAATAGTCTTGATACCCGCTCCAAAGGTAACGGGTGGGAGTAAGGCAATAACAAAGATGTAAAGTCTTGGGCTTGGTGATAATTCCCTTGGCTGATTCGCTGGTTACGGAAATGACCACATCAAAGTCATCAAAGGCGAACGACTCAAAGGCAAAAGGCATTAAACAAGCATAGGCTTCGTGCCAGGTCTTGGCTAAAGGAAACTTGTTTAAAGATGAGGGAATCACCTCAAGCCCTTTTGCCCAGGAAGCTGTTTTAGGATTATAAACAGAGGTATAAAGAGGCGCCTTTGGCCAGATTTCATGAAGAGCCAAAAGGACCCTTTCGGCCCCGCCCCATTTATTCACCCGGTCGTAAGCCAAGGCAATCTTCATAGGCAATTAAAGTTTCCTGGGCCATTTTTTGCCAAGAATATTTTCTAACCTGGAAAAAGCCCAGTTTTTTTAACTTTTCCTTCAGCTTGGGATTTTTAACTAAAATCCTTATTTTTTCAACAAGTTCATCAGTGCTCTTCGGATCAAAATAGAGAGCCGCCGGTCCATAGATTTCTTTTAAAACCGGTATTTTTGAGGCAATTACCGGACAGCCAGCGGCCATTGCCTCCAAGCCTATCAAGCCAAATCCCTCAAGAAGGGAGGGTAAAACAAAGGCTTCGGCTTCTTGGTAAAGGACAATTAATTCTTCATCGGGGACAAAGCCAGCAAAATTAACCCACTTTTCTGCCTTGATTTTTTTAACTTCTCCGATGAAACGTTGATAAAAAACGCTCCGGGAGCAAACAACTACCAATTGCAGCCTAAGGCGCTTGATTGCTTCCACCAACATGGCAACGTTCTTATGGGGATAAAGACTGCCGGTATAAATAAAAAATGGTTTTTTAAGATCATATTTTTTAAAAAGCCTATCTTTTTTTTGGCCTTCTGCTTTTGGTTTCAAAAATGCCTTGCTGACTCCTTCATAGATCACGACTATTTTCCCCCTGGAAAGGTTGTATTTTTTCACTAGTTGGGTTTGCCACCATTTGCTGGGAACAATAATTTTAACAGCTCGCCTGATGGCTAACCTGGTAACCAACTTATAAGCTAAATATTTTAACCAATAAAGGGGCTGCCAGCGGGTAGTTGTCTTGGCTCCTTTTGATTCGTGTTTAATCAGATCGTGAATGGTCAGAATAAATCTTCCTTGCCAAAAAATCGGCTTATTAAAATGAGGGAAGTGGACCAGGTCCGGCTTCAGTTTAATTAATCGAATTGGCAAAATGATCTGTTCGGCAAAGGAATAATGAGGTTCGTCAGCAAGAATTTTTTTAAACCTTCTGTTTTTAAATTTTAGCTTTGAATAGTATTTTTTCCTTAAAAGGATAAAATAGTCATTCTCTTTATCAACCTTTTCGATCTGGTCAATCAGGTTGATGACATACCGGCCAATACCGGCATGCTCAAGTCCATACATTCTGGCATCAATCACAATTTTCATAAGTAATCCTTCAGCGGGAGGCTTTGAGCAGCCTAATTTTCTCAAGCAGCCAAACCCCCTTCATCACCAGCCAAGTAACTATCTTTGGATATTTATCTTGATAGTGTTTTTGATAAAAAACCCTCATCACCTCGGTTGAGGAACGGGCAACCCGGATTTTAGTATCTTTAGTGGCAGTGGAAACTTGACGAGAGTGTTTTTTCATACCAGAGGCTGCTCCCTTATAATGAATGATTTTCACCTGGGGAACAAAATAAACCTTCCAGTTTTTCTTTCTAAGGCGGTAGCAGAAATCTAAGTCTTCCCCGTACCAAAAATAATCTTCGTCCCACCAGCCTATTTGATCTCCAGATTTGCGTCTGACCATTAGAAAGGCCCCGCAACCAGAATCAATCTCATGAACCTGATTTAAAGGAAGATACCCCAGGGAATAGC
>DATLAM010000014.1:0-2872 GCA_035527435.1 Bathyarchaeia archaeon | reverse complement strand
CTAACCTCTCATTCATGATCCTAATTATAGCTTAGAAACAGGTGTTTGTAAAATACTATAAGACTTCTAGGAGCTTTCTATTAAGTTTTTTAGGGCCTTTCCCAAATCTTCAGGAAGAGGTGAATGAAATTCAATCCTTTTACCAGCTTCCGGATGGACAAAGCTGATTTGAGAGGCATGCAAAAACTGGCGGGGGCACCAAACCCGATCCTGACGGGCGGTTTTTCGGCCTGCGTAAGTTTTATCTCCCACCACCGAATGGCCAATAAATTTTAAATGAACCCTGATTTGATGGGTCCGGCCAGTGGTTGGTTGCAATAAAAGCAAGGAGAAAATTTGTGAGTCTTTCTGGTAGCCCTTTTTAACCAGATACCTGGTCTGGGCTTGCCTGCCCCCTAAAAAAACACCCATCTTTTTCTTGTTTTTGGGAATCCGGCCTAAAGGCACCTCCACCGTCCCCTTTCGGGAACTAACTTTCCCATGAACCAAAGCCAGATAGCTTTTTTCCACCTTTCTTTTTCTAAACTGTTCTTGCAGATTTTGAAAAGCTTTTTTGGTTTTGGCCACCAAAAGCAGGCCGCTGGTTTCCTTATCCAGCCGATGAACAATCCCTGCCCGCTTGCCAATCCCTTCTCCCCGGATCCGAAAGTAACCCTTAAGCCAAGACTGGATCGTTTTTCTGACCAAACCTGTTTGATTAACCACCATTCCGGCAGGCTTATCAAGAACCAAGAAAAAGGCGTCTTGGAAAATTATCTTTGGAGCCAGTTTAGAAGTTATCACCTAAAAAGCCTGATTGTCTATTTTTCTTTTTTCTTACACTTGACGCAAAAAGTGGCTTCCGGATAAATCATCAGCCGGTCGGTGTCAATCATCCGGCTACACTCTTCGCAGGTGCCGTATCTGCCAACCTTAATCATCGTCAGAGCTTTTCTTACTTGAATTAATTTTCGGTCTAACTCTTTTTTAAGAGCGGTGATCCTTTCGTGCCCGGCCTGCTCGGCGGCATCGGCATCGGAAGCGGCATTATCCGTCAGCCGCCTGACATCCTCAAAAGGATCTTCTTGCGCAAGAGTTTTTTTGCTTTTTTCAAGCCGTTTTTCTTCACGGGAAAGAAAATCTTTAATTGGTTCCAGTAGTTTTTTAGGAAAGCTGATCATCTTTTTTTAATTTTTAAGTCCTCTTTAAATCTTCTCCCTGAGCGAAAATAGAGAAGAATAATTGTTCCTAAAGCCAGACCCAAGCTTAAAAGTTGTTTAGAGTAAACTAAGTATAACTTATCTTCCTCAATAAATGCAAGCAAAAAGCTTAAAAAAAGAGCCGGGATAAAAAAGGCAAGAGCGATAAAGCCGGAGACATGGCTTTTGTACCAGGACCAGGTTCGCCACCTTCTTTCAATCCGGAGTAAAAATAACCAAATCAGCCAAAAGCCAATCGTTTCAAAAAGAGCAACCGGCTGGCGCCGGACAAGGCTTTCCGGAAAAAAGACCCCCCAGAAAGCACCTGTTTCCTGGCCCGCCTTGCTACCATCAAAAAAGGCGCCCAAATGGAAAAGAACTGTAAAAGGCGCCAGGCCAAAAATGACCTCATCGATTACCTTCCAGAAATGCCAGCGGTTCTGGCGGATAAACCAACCCATGGCCAAAAACCCTCCCAAGATGCCGCTCCAAAATGACAAGCCCGGGTATCGCCCCAGCAGAAAAACCCTCGCCAGAGAAGGATAAAAGAGCTCAAAATGGGTGATCACAAACCCTGTCCGGCTAAAAAGAAGGCCGGCAAGGGCGGCTAAAAATAGAAAATCAAGAATTTTCTCTTCTTGCCAGCCTTGATCGCGCAACCGCCGCCAAATAATAAAGGAGCCCAAAAAAAAGCCCGCGAACAAAAAAACACCAAAGGTGTAGATGTTAATTGGTCCTAAGGTAAGTAAAATTGGGTACATTTGACTTGAGTTATTATAGCATTCTATACTCAATCATACCATGCTCTCAACTACCCATGCTCTTACCGGCGGCCTGATTGTCGCCAAGGTAGCCAACCCTCTCTTTTCCCTGCCGGCCATTCTGATCATTCACTATCTTATGGATGCTGTGCCCCATTGGGACTTTGGGACTAAACTGCGGGAAAGAGGGAGATTAAAAACCGCTGTTCTGGGAATAAGCGAACTGGTTCTGGCTCTTTTGGTTTCCTGGTTTCTTTTCCAAAAAAACCAACCCTTTTCCCCCATTCTTTGGCTAGGCATTTTTCTTAGCCTTGCGCCTGATTTTGCTGACTCGCCGTATCGTTTTTTGGGCCTTAACTTGCCTTTTTCCCAAAAGTTATATCAACTCCACCACCGCTTTCACCGCAAACACCGTTTCTTCTGGGGATTTATCCCCCAAGTGCTGATCATTGGCCTGATCCTTTTAATCCTCGCCTCTTAAGCTCTTTTTCAGATACTCCCCGGTCCGGGTATCAACTTTAACCTTGTCACCCGCTTTAACAAAAAGAGGCACCTTGACCACCATCCCGTTTTCTAAAGTAGCTGGCTTAAAAGACCGGGTGGCTGTATCTCCCTTAACACCTGGGCCGGTTTCTTTAATAGCCAGCACTAAGCTGACCGGAAGCTCAACCAAGAGCGGTTTTTCTTCCCAAAAAAGAACCGAAACAGGCTGGCCTTCTTGCAAAAACCGAGCCTGATCGCCCAGGATTTTGGCAGAGACCGTGTCTTGGTCAAAGTTTTGAGGATCCATAAAAATAAGGTTCTCGCCCTCCCGGTAGAGATATTGCCTTAATTTTTTCCGGGTGGCGATCGGCTCAACCTTAGCACCGGAGATAAAGGTTTTTTCCAAAACCGCCCCTGTTTGAAGATCCCTAACCTTAACCCGGATATTGG
>DATLAM010000013.1:0-7961 GCA_035527435.1 Bathyarchaeia archaeon | reverse complement strand
CTACGTAATCAGCAATCACCCCGTCCCGCATCGGCCGGGAAGCCTTAATATTGCCCGGCGTCCGGCCCAACATCTGCCGGGCCTCCCTGCCGACCGCCACCACCCGGTTATCATCAATGGAAACAGCTACCACCGTCGGCTCATCAAGAACAATCCCCTGTCCCTGAACAAAAACCAAGGAGTTGGCTGTCCCTAAATCAATGGCAATTCTTTTGGCAAACATCCTGATTTATTTTGATATACTTTGACATTTTAAGGTAAGCAAATTTTAGCAGTCAGAACCGAGATTAATTAAGATTATAACAACAATATCAGATTAAAACAATCCCTCAAAACCAAGCCTAGTTGTTAAATTTTACCCTCTTGTGATAAAATAAGGGCCATGAATCCCAGCCGGCAAAGACTGGCCATTTTTCTCACCATTTTAATCGGCATTCCCCTGGTGGGGTTTTTGGTGATCAAGCTGGCCAGCGGTTACCGACCGGATGTGACCAACCTGACTTTAAGACCCACCGGCCTTTTGGCCGCTACCTCCACTCCCACCGGCGCCCAGGTTTTTATTGACGGCAAGCTGACTTCAGCCACGGACACAACTCTTAACCTCTCACCCGGAACCTACGAGGTGGAGCTTAAAAAAGACGGCTTTATCCCCTGGAAGAAAACCTTAGAGCTTGAAAAAGAGCTGGTGGTGGAAACCAACGCCTACCTTTTCCCTGCCTTTCCCGACCTGCGGCCTTTAACCTTTACCGGCGCCCAAAACCCGGTTGTCTCCCCTGACGGGCAAAAGGTCGCTTTTGCGGTCTCTGGGGCCTCAACCGGCAAGGACGGACTCTGGATTCTTGATTTGGCTGACCGGCCCTTTGGTTTAGCCAGGGATCCCCGCCAAATCCTCAGTTCCGCCCCGGCAGGCCGAGACTTTTCCCAAAGCACTTATCGGTTTTCCCTTGACTCAAAGCAGCTTTTAGTCACCCTGAACCCACCCACCAGCCAAGCTTTGGCAGAAAACTTCCTGGTAGAAATCAATGAGCTCACCCCAGCCACCCAACTTGTCAATATCACCGCCCGACTGCCAACTCTGGAAAAACAATGGCAGGAGGAGGAAAAAATAAGGCAGGAGGAGGCTTTTAGCAAACTCCCGGATGAAGTGATAAAAATTGCCACCACCTCCGCCCAAGCGGTTACCTTCTCTTTAGATGAAACCAAAATCCTCTACACGGCTACTGCCTCGGCTCAAATCCCGGAAAAGCTGATCACCCTGGTGCCGGCGGCCAACTCCCAGCCCCAAAATCGTCATCTTGAGGCCGGCAAAATCTATGTTTATGACCTTAAGGAAGACAAAAACTTTCTGATCATGGAGGAGCAGGAAGGCAAAACCCTGAACTGGTTTCCAACCTCCAGACACCTTTTTCTGGTTGAGGCTGATAAGATTATTATCTTAGAGTATGACAACACCAACCGGGCCGAAGTTTATACCGGGCCGTTTGAAAACTCCTTTGCCTTTCCCTTTCCTTCAGGTAATAAGCTTCTAATCTTAACCTCCCTGGGGCAAGAGACGCCTCCTAACCTCTACGCTATTAATCTGCGCTAGGCTGTGTTAAAATTTAACCGCCAGTCCCCATAGCTCAACGGATAGAGCACAGGTTTCCTAAACCTGGTATGGAGGTTCGATTCCTCCTGGGGACACCACCAAGCCTTTTTCGGAGAGTAGCGCAGCGGTAGCGCGCCTCGTTCGGGACGAGGAGGTCGTGGGTTCGATCCCCACCTCTCCGACCCAACCAAGCCTGGTTAAAAGAGAACCGGCAAAAGGGGTCAATAAATAAGAAGGTAGCTGTTCGCCTATTCCCAGGGAGAATCACAGGTTAAAGGCAATTCTTTGGTTAACTCTTCGGTCATCATCTTCTCTTACAAATCTAAAGCCTCGGCAATCTGAACAATCATTGAAAGGGTTACCGCCGGGGCTAAAAGGCTGTGGGAAGAAACGCCTTCATCATCCGGGATCACCCAAGGCTTTTGTTTAATCTTGACTTTTTTATCTTTTTGATCAACTTGGTAAAAATAAGCGGGGGTCAGCTCGTAATCATCAATCGCTTCTTTGGCTTTTTCAACCGGCACGGCGTTGCGCAGTAAAACCTTGGGAACCCCATAAAGGGAAAACGCCTGGCGGATCAGCTTATCATCCAAATCGAGCCGCTTTTTAATCGGCCCGATTCCCAGTTCATCCCCCTCTTTTCTCACCATCCGAATATCCTTGCATTTCGGGTTGTCACAATAAAGGAAAAACTTGCCTGTCTCAGGGTCAAAACCGGCTTTTTTGGTGGCCAAAAGCTTCAAATTTCTGGGTGTCTGGCATTGGGGGCAAATGACCCGGTGCTTGATCCGCTCGTCAATCACCGATAAGGGAACATCAAATAAAACAAAAAGGTCAGGATCATCCCGAAAATCAATCAGGTCCCGGAAAAAAAGCGAATAAGAAACCTGATCCATGTCCCGGGGAAAACCATCTAAAAAAATCGCTTTCCGACCCTGCTTGGCAATCTCTCTTTTTAAAAGAGCCAGGACAAACTCGGTGGGCATCAAAGTCTTGGTGCTTCGTTTAAGCTGGGCGGTGATGATCTGGTCAATCGGCAGCCACCCTCGGTAATTGGTTTTCAAAAACTCCTCCAGCTTTTTTCTTCTTTTGGGATCCCGGACATCCTTATCCAGGCTCCGGACAACATCCCCCACGGAAACATGGGCAATCCTTTCAGGCCCGACCGCCTCCCCAAAAAGCTTGGTATAAGTACCCTTGCCTGAACTTTTTTTGCCAATTAAAAGAGCGATAAAGGTATTATCTTTAAGATATTTTTTAAGCTTGCCGATCTCCTCCCCGGCCTTAAACTGAAAGTACTTTTGCCGCTCCCGGGCATCGGAAAGGTCAAACCGGGGTGATCCCGGCCTGCTTTTTGATTTAAAAATAGGAAAGTGAAGGTCTTTCATTTTTCAGCTTCCTTTAAAAGCTCCTTTCTGGCTAGTTTAACAGGAATGGTGCCCTTTTTCAAAAGCCGGTCATGGAAATCATAAAGGCTAAACTTTGCTCCCAGCTTTTCTCTCATCTCTTCTCTTAACTTTAAAATCTCCAGCTTACCTAAAAGATAGCTCAAAGGATAGGTAGGGGTCAAGGTGTAGCGGCGGATCTCAATCAGGGCTGAAGGCCGGGCCAAATGAACCTTCTCAACCAAAAAGTCAACCGCCTCCTCAATGCTCATCCCCCGGGTGTGAAGGGAAACATCCAAAATAACCCTGGCGGCCCGCCAGAGCTTGTCTTTAAGCCGGAAAAGCTTTTGCTCGGGTGAACTTAAATAACCCACTTCCTCCATTAAGCGCTCACAATAAAGAGCCCAGCCTTCACAATAAGGAGTGTTGTGGCTGTGCTTTCTAACCAAAGAATCAACCCGGTTGGCCCAAACAAGCTGGAGATGGTGCCCGGGGTAGGATTCATGAAGAACGGTTACCGGCAGATGATCCAAGGCGTGCTCTGACAGCTGACGGACTTGTTCTTTAGCCGACAGATTCCTGTCAACCGGGGTTACCCAGAATTGGCCGGTTTGATCAGGTTCAAAAGGAGCCGGAGAATGATAAGCAGCGTAAGGGGTGGTTGACCGCTCGGAAAGAGGGGTCTTGATCACCTTTAAATTCTCCTTGCCTGGCAAGGGGACAATCTTCTCTTTGGCCAAATATTTTTTAAGCTTTTTAACCTCTGCCTGATAGGTCTTAACCAGACTTTCAACTTCCGGCCGAACCTTTCTTAAGTTTTTAACCTGTTCCTGCCAGGATTTTGAACCATCAATTTCTCTGGCCAAAGCGGCCAAATCCTTTTCGGTTTGACGGAAAATCTCCCAACCCAAATCAAGAAGGTCCTTAACTGAATAGTCAAGCCCCTGGGCTAAAGCCAGCTTTTTTTCAAAAAGCACCTGGCCCAAGGCGTAGTCCCCTTTTTCCTTCTTTTTTAAAAGGGCTTTAAGAAAAGACAGATAATCTTTCATGGCCGCCCGGGCTTTTTTATTGGCCGTTAGGATTTGTTTCTCAAGCTTGGGGGCTTTCTTAGCTAAAACCGGCACCCGATTTTTAAGCAAGATCAAACCACCTTCACCGGTTTGAACAGCCACTTGAGTATAAACCCGGGGCGGGTTTTTAAGGTTTTTCTTGGCTTGGAGTAAAATCCGGGGAACCTGTTTTAACCGGCCTAAAAGGCTTTTGGCCCGGACCTTTTCCGGAGCAAATTTCCGGCTAAGAAGAAGAAAAACCCCCCAAACAACCTCATCAACGTAAAGGCCGGGGTTTTTTTCAAAAAAGCGGACCTGCTCCTCCTCAAGAATTGACCAGCCAAGATCGCCTTTTAAAACCTCGTATTCTGTTTGGGTAAAAAAATCAAGTTTTTCTTTGTCAATCCTTACAAGAGACTGATAAAAGCCCTTTAAAGTCGCTATCCTTTGGGCTAAAGCCTTCTTTGAGTAGTCGGGCAGAAGGTGATCATACTGATGGATTCCAAGCGAAGTCGCCCAGACCGGCCATGCCCGGTAAGCCCATTTATAAAACCTTCCAGCCAAGCGCTCAAACTGTTTTTTCTCTTTCATAACATCTCTTATTATATCATTTTATCTTGATGATTAAGGAGAAGGCTAAGCTAAAAGCTTCTTAAATCTTCCCTCTTCTTTGTAGGGGCCGATGATAACAAGATTAAGTTTTTCAGGCTTAAAAATATCCCTGGCAACCCGCTGGACATCACCGGCAGTCACCTTATCAATCAACCCCATGGTCTCTTCGGGTGTTCTGATCTTTTTTTCCAACAAAAGCTGGCCGGCGTATCTTGAAGCCACGGCATAAGAATCCTCAAGGGCAAGAATCATTCTCCCCTTTAAAAACTCCTTGGCCTTTTTAAGCTCTTGGGAACCAACCTTTTTGGCTTTTAGTTTTTCAAATTCAGCCAGGGTTAAATTAACCGTTTCCTCAACCTTATCCAGTTTAACCCCGGCCCTGGCTAAAAGATAACCGCTGTCTGAATAAAAGTTGGGGATGGCGTCAACGTAATAAGCCAAGCCGCGCTTTTCCCGGATTTGGTTAAAAAGCCGGGAGCTCATCCCCGCCCCTAAAATGGTGGCCAAAACCCCCAAATTGAATCGGTCCGGATGGGCATACCAATAACCGGGCACTCCCAAAACGAAATGGGCCTGCTCGGTTTTTTTGAATAAAAGGTTCAGCTTAGGCTTTTTCTGGTCTATTTTGATCCCCCTTGATACCTTTTTACCTTTTCTTTTAAGGCTCTTAAAATATCGGCTGGTTAATTTCTCAATCCCCGACTGGTCTAGTTTGCCGGCCACGGCCACGGCCATGTTCGCCGGAAAATAAAGCTGGTTGATATAGCTTAAAAAATCTTCTCTTTTAATCCCCTTGACCGTTTCTTTCCGGCCGTAAATAAACCGGCCCATCGGATTATCGCCATACAGAAGTCTGACAAAAAGGCTTAAAACAAACTGGGTAGGGGTGTCTTCGTAAAGATTAATCTCTTCAAAAATGACCCCTTTTTCCCTTTCAATCTCCTCAGGCTTAAAAAGAGAGTTTTTAATAATATCTGAGAGAAGATCAAAAGCAAGCTCGGTGTGTTTGGCTGCCAATTTAATGTAATAACCGGTAAATTCCTTGCTGGTAAAGGCATTAATCTCTCCCCCAACAGCATCAATCTCTGAGGAGATCGTTAAAGCCTGAGGCCGGCTCTTGGTGCCCTTAAAGGCCATATGCTCCAGAAAATGGAAAAGGCCGCCTGATTTTTTAGCCTCATACCTTGAACCGGCCCCCACCCCAACCATGACCGTGATTGATTCCACCTGGGGCATGGGCACAGTCATCAAGCGCAAACCGTTTTTAAAGGTAGCCAGATTAGGTCTTTTCATCACATCCTCTCCGGTGAGTCAATCCCCACCAGATTCAAACCGTTTTGAAGAATCTGGCCAACCGCCATGGTTAAAGCCAGTCTTAACTGAACTGTTTCTTGGCTTGGGCCTTTTAAAATTGAATGGCGATTGTAAAAAAGATTATACTTTTGGGCCAGATCAAACAAAAAACCACAGATTAAATTAGGAGCAAAACTCTCCCCAGCCTGGGCAACCACTTCCGGGAATTTATAAAGGGTGCGCAAAAGCGCCAGCTCTTCTTCCTCCATCTCCGGAACAGCTTCTGGTAAAACCGGCTTGGTTTTGGCTTTCCTCAGAACACTTTGACATCTGGCGTGGGTGTACTGAAGATAAGGGGCACTGTCCCCCTCCAGACTGACCGAACCTTTGATATCAAAGGCAATCTCTGAAGAAGGAGAGAATTTTAAGATCCAGTACTTGACTGCCCCTATTGCCACTGCCTCGGCAATCGTTTCCTTTACCTTTTTTGAATACTTGGATTTTTTAATAATCGCCTCCGCGGCTTTTTTAGCCTCATCAACCAACCAATTAACGGTAATTACCCCGCCTTCCCTGGAGCTCATCTTGCCTTCCCTAAGCCTTACCCAGCCATAGCTAAGATGAGATTCCTTCCCTTTGGTGGCAGGGAAAAGGGCTTCTAAGGCCTTAAAAACAACCTGGAAGTAGCCTATCTGTTCAGGGCCAACAACATGGACTATTTTTTGAACCGGATATTCGCTAAACTGGATTTTTCCCAAAGCCATGTCTTTGGCCTCGTAAGTGGGCAAACCGATTTGATTGATAAAAACCCGGTTGTGAAGACCATGTTTTTCCCCCGGAAAGATAATTGCCCCCTGGCTTTTTTTAAAAACCCCTTTTTTAAGATTTTTCAAAACCAAATCTCTCCCCTGGTCGGCCACCTCGCCTTCAAAGTAATAACGGTCAAAGCGGGTGTTAAGCCTTTTATAGATTTCGGCAAAATAATCAAGGCTCCACTTTCTGGTTTTTTGCCAAAGCTTACTAATTTCCTGAGGGTCAAGGGTTTTATCCTTTACCAGCTGGGAATAATCAATCAGCTTCAAACCCCGGGGAAGCTTTTTTTGGTAAAATTTTTGAGCGGCCGCGTAAACAAGATAATTGATGTTCCTGATCTCCTCCTGGGCTTTTTTGCTCTTCTCATAGGCTTTACTTCCCTCGGTGTAGGCTTTACCCAAAAAGGCCATTTTCTTTTTCAAGTCTTTGGCTCTGGTCAAACCCAGTTTCCTGATCCCCCAAAGGCATTTGGCAATGTGAAGGCCGACATCACCCTGGTAATTAGCTCTGACCACCTTGAAGCCAAGCGCCTGATAAAGCCGGGCTAAAGACTCCCCTAAGCTGGTGGTGCGCAAATGGCCGATATGGAAAAGCTTGTGGGTGTTGGGATGGGAAAATTCAAACATCACGCTTTTACCCTTACCCAGGTCACCGGTGCCAAACCTGTCTTTCTCCTTTAGCACTCTCTCTACTTGACTGACAAGGACCTCGTTTTTGAGCCAAATATTGACAAAACCGGGTTTGGCCACTTCAATCTTAACTAAATAATCAGGCAGACCCATCCCCCTCCAGGTGTTAACGATTTTATTAGCCAAATCCCAAGGAGCCAGCTTTTTTAAAGGTTCAACCCGCAAGTGCCTGGCTTTAACCTGAAGAGCCAGATTGGTTGAGAAGTCACCATGCTCAGGCTGGGCCGGATGCTCCAAAACCAGCTTTTTGGTGGAAATCCGCAGCTTTTTTAAAACCCCAGAAAGATCCTTTTTAATCTGATCCTCAATCATGAGATTTAGTATAACACTGTTCAAAGGCAAGAACAAGCTGGGCTGGAAAAGTTAGGAAAGATTGAAAATCAAATCACTTTATGGTAAAAACCAACCTATAACAAAAAATATAAAGATCTATGGGTGTTGAAAAAAGACAACCAATCAGCCGACGGATTTTTCTGCGAACAGCCACCCTTGTCCCTTTTGGCATTGCCTTAAATGAGGGAGTGAAGAGCTT
>DATLAM010000012.1:0-6036 GCA_035527435.1 Bathyarchaeia archaeon | reverse complement strand
TGTTCGTTTTCAATTTCCGGCCCTTCCATGATTTGGTAGCCCATTTGTTCAAAGACCTCACTTAGCTCCCAAATGATTTGGGTGACCGGATGGATATGGCCGACAAGTGGTTTTTTGCCAGGAGCGGTAACGTCAAGCCATTCTTTTTTAACCACTCCCCTTTTCTTGCCCATTCCCAAGCGCTGGTTTTCAATCGCGTCTTCAATGGCCTTTTTAAGATCATTTAAAAGCCGCCCCAGCTCCCGTTTTTCTTCAGGGTCAAGAGAGGGGAGCTTTTTAATCAACCGAGTAATCTCCCCTTTCCTGCCAAGATAGCTGATCCGCACCTCCTCCAGTTCCTGCTCATCCTTGGCCTCAAGGATGTTGGAGATTGCCTGACTTTTGAGATTTTGGATTTTACCAAGGTCCATTAGTCTTAGAATAACAAAAAAACTCCCTTTTGGGGAGATCTAGTTTTTAATCTTTTTTTCCTTAAAAGGGCAAAATCCAACCTCCCCGTAAGCAGCTTCAGCTAAAAAAGAATAAATTTACTGCCTGGGTGTTGGTTGGAACTTGCATTAGGAATTATTTTAGCAAATTATTTAGTTTTGTCAACTATGGCTTTGAAGGTTTCTGGGTTATTAAGGGCTAAATCTGCTAAGATTTTGCGGTCAAGCTCAATTTTAGCTTTTTTAAGCCCGTTGATGAATTTGGAGTAGGAAAGATTGTGAAGGGTTAGGCCGGCGTTGATTCTGATAATCCAGAGGCGGCGCATGTCCCTTTTTTTGAGTTTCCTGCCGATAAAGGCGTATTGGCCGGCATGAAGATCGGCTTCTTTGGAGACTTTATAAAGCCGGCCCTTGGTCATCCGAAAGCCCTTGGTTCTTTTTAAGACCTTTTTGTGTCTTTTCCTTCTGGTGGTGCCGGTTTTAACTCTGGCCATAATTGTTTTTTCTTAACCTTTGCCAAGCAATTTTTTAATCTTTCTCTTCCAGGCGCCCTTCAATTGTTTGGGGATTTTTTGATCACGGACCTGGCCTTTTTTCTTTTTTCGCCGTAAATGGCCGACATGAGAACCCCGGCGAAGGACTTTGCCGGTTTTGGTTATCTTAAACCTTCTCTTGATTGACTTTCTTATTTTTAGCTTTCTTTTTGTCATTTTTACTTCCCTCAGCAGGCGTTAAGGTCATTGTCAGTTGGCGGCCGACAAATTTAGGCTCCTGGTCAACAACTGAAAACGGAGCCAGCTCCCCAACCAATTTTTTTAAAAGATCGTAGCCGAACTCTTTTCTGGTTATCTGCCGCCCAAAAAAGCGAACCGTGATTTTGACCTTGTGGCCTTCTTTCAAGAATTTTTCAGCTCTTAGGAGGCGAAACTCAAAGTCTTTCTTGGCAATAAAGGGGCTAAACCTTAACTCCTTCATTTCCCCTTTTTTGCTCTTTTTTCTTTCTTCCTTCTGTTTTTTGGCTTCTAAATATTTAAATTTTTTAAAATCAATTATTTTGGCAACTGGAGGCTTGGCATACGGCGCTACCTCTACTAAATCAAGGCCGGCTTCTCCGGCTTTTTTTAAGGCTTCTCCAAGAGAAAGAACGCCAACCTGCTTGCCTGTCTCATCAACGACGCGGACTTTTGGGGCCCTGATATAGTGATTAACCTGGTAAAATTTTCTTTTTGCCAATCTTTTCTTCATTTTAGCTTATCACACCGGGCGCTTTTTATCAATATCCTGGCTGATTCTTTTGAGAAAGGCGCCAAGCGACATGGTGCCTAAAACTTTTTCTCCCCGGGTTCGGACATTGACTTTTTTTGCCCTAACCTCCCTGTCTCCCACGATAAGCATGTAGGGAATTTTCTGGATCTCCGCATCTCGGATTTTAGCTGAGACGGTGTTGCTGCGGTCGTTTAACTCGGCTCTGATGCCGGCCTCAATTAAGCTCTGGTGAATTTTTTGGGCATAGGGGTTGTGGTTATCGGTGATGGGTATAACCGCTACCTGAACAGGAGAGAGCCAGACTGGGAGAGCCCCATCAAAATGTTCAAGGAGAAACGCGATAAATCTTTCATAAGAACCCATAATTGCCCGATGAAGCATAACTGGCGTTTTCTCTTTTCCATCTTTATCTACATAGGTGAGACCAAACCTTTTAGGCATGGCAAAGTCAATCTGGACTGTTCCTAATTGATGGTCGTTGCCAAGAGAATCTTTAGACATATAATCAATTTTAGGACCGTAGATAGCCGCTTCTCCAACCATAACTTTCCCCTTTAATTTGAGTTCGTTGGAGATTTCCTGGACCATTTTTTCTGCTTTCTTCCAATCAGGCTCTTCGCCGATATATTTTTCTGGAGTTTTTGGGTCTCTGATTGATAACGATATCCATTGATTCCCCCAAAGGCCCGCCCCTTTGTAAAATTCCTCAATGATTTTGCAGGTATTGATGGCTTCCTGCTTAATCTGATCCATCGTACAGAAGGTATGCCCGTCGTCGACAATAAAGGATCTGGTTCTTGTAAGGCCGCCGATTTCTCCAGGTTTCTCGTCTCTGTGTTGAGCAGTGGACTCAATATATCTAATCGGTAAATCTCGATAACTTCTGGGTCGTGAAGCGTATATCTGGGTGTGATGAGGGCAATTGACTGGCTTTAATATAAACTCAAGACCGTAATGGGATTTGACTCTAAGCAATTCGCCTTTAAACTTTTCCGCGTGGCCGGAGATTTTATATAAATCAATTTTGGCCATATGAGGAATTCTCACTTCTTGCACGCCATACTTCTTGCTAATTTCCAACAAGGCCTTGTATAGCTCATTGATGATGATGGTTCCCTTCTCGGTATACAAGGGTAAGCCTGGGCCAACCAAATCAGAAAAGGTGAACAGATCTAAATTCTTCCCAATCTTGCGATGGTTTCGTCTTTTTGCTTCCTCACGGTGAACCAGGTGTTTTTCTAAAGCGTTCTTACTTTCAAAACAAGTGCCGTAAATGCGGGTCAGCATTGGGTTTTTCTCACTCCCCCGCCAATAAGCCCCGGCCACAGAGAGGAGTTTAAAAGAACCGATCTCTTTGGTGCTTTTAAGATGGGGGCCTTCACAAAGATCAATAAAATCCCCGAGCTTATAAAAGATAACTTTTTTCTTGCCTTCTTTCTTAAGTTCTTTAACAAGCTCCGCTTTATAAGGCTGGCCAGCCTTTTTCATCATCTCTTCGGCTTCATCGATTTTGACTTCTTTTTTCTCAAATTTTAGATTCTTTTTAGCCAAGGCCTTCATTTTTTTCTCAATCTTAACCAGATCATTTTCAGAGATTTTCTGGGGAAGATCAAAATCGTAGTAAAAGCCCTGCTCAATCGCCGGTCCGATTCCGAACCTTGTCTTTGGATAAAGATCCTGGATGGCTGTGGCCAGCAAATGGGAACAGCTGTGTCTTATTTTTTTCAGGTCAATTTTTGGCATCTCTTTTCAATAATAGTCTAGATTTAAAAAAACCTCAAGGTGAAAGGTGGGTGGTACAGGACTTGAACCTGTGACCTCCTCGATGTCAACGAGACGCTCTACCAACTGAGCTAACCACCCTGCTTGGATTTTATTTTACTAAATTAGGGAAATTTAGGCAAGCTAACCGGCCTGAGTAGACATATATCTTTCTTGGGAGAGCATGAATTTGGTGCCCGATTTTTTCGCCTGCGCCCAGTAGAAAGAGCGCTTTTTGGCTCGGCGGTTAGCCAGGGCAAGCCAGCTTCTTGATTCTTCAATTCTTTTTCGGAAAAGCTGGATAAGTTCCTTGAGTCGCTGAAGAAAGGTAAGGTGATAAACGCCTGGTTCAACTGTTGCCTGGATGGTAGCTAACTTGACTTCTTGGGCCAGGCCTTCGGTGGAGGCAGCTAATTTCCCCAACTCTCCCTGGAGAGCTTTGATTTGAAGCCTCACTTCCTGTTCTTTACGGGTAAAAATTAACTTTTCTTGGCGACGAAGATCGGCGTGTTCCTGGGTAAATTGGCGCCGGATTCGTTCCCGGGTTGCTTCTTGTGAGGGTTGGGATTCGGTTAAATTAACCACCTCATTTTGGCTAAGAAGCCCCGAGGCTTTAGGCCGGCCAGTAATTTGGCTGGCCGTACTTTCCGCCATTCCTTCACCCAGATCATGAATGGCCGAATCAGTTATCCCGCTGCCCAGATCACGCAGGGCCTCAAGAAAACTGTCCCCCCTGATTGGCCTTGTTTTCCTTTTTTTCTTGGGATCCATTCTCTTATCCACGACCAAACTCTCCTTCGGGCAGGAGGCTACTTTACTCTCAATTTTAAATCAAAATGCCAGTCTGGCTTTACTATAAGCTGATCTTACTATAGCTTGAGGAGATTGTCAATGACGGCCCTTTTGCGCAAAAGCTGCCTGATATAGGCTCTTTGGGCGGGTGTGTCCGCTGATTGGCGGGCTTTCTCATCAGGAACGGCTTTAATCATGGCCTCAACCTCTTCATCTTTAACCTTAATCCCCTCCTTGTCAGCGATGGCCGAGAGAATCAGCTCCATGCCGATTTGGTCGGCGGCTGTTTTTTGGTATTCTTCCCGAATCTGATCCGAGGTTTTTCCGGCTGAAGCCAAATATTGTTCCACGCTTAAGCCTAGGCGGCTGGTTTGATCAAGGAGGCGGGAAAGCATCCGGCTAACCTCATTTTCAATTAAAAGAGGTGGGATTTTAAGTTTGACTGATTTTTGGAGGGCCTCAAGGATTTTAGCCAGCTGTTTTTCCCTTTTCTGGGGCTGGGAGGGGTCTTGCCCTTCCTGATCAGGCTCTTCTTTTCCGGGCACCCAGATTTTTTCTACTGCCAGAACTTTTCTAGCCACTTCTTTATATTTACCCAGGTTGACCTCAGGCAATTCACAGGTGACGGCCTTGATTACCCAGTCTTTACCCTCCTCCATGGAGGTGACTTGAATTTGGGGATTAACAATTGGTTTTAACTGGTGCTCCTTAACCGCTTCAAGATAAACTTCGGTAATCAGCTCTTTTAAGACTTCTTCATAAACCCGGCTTTTGTCAAGCCTTTTTTCGACTATTTTTTTGGGCGCCTTGCCTTTGCGAAAACCCTTGATCTCAACCTCCTTAGCCAGTTTTTCAACCGTCTTATCATAGGCTTTTAAAACCCTTTTTTTAGGGATGGTGATCGTTAGATCGCAGGTTTTATCTGGCTGTTTGCTTAAAGCAGAAATCATCGGTGTCCTCCTAAACTTCTGGGCCGGCCAACAACCTCGCGTTTTTTCCTAAAGGTAGTCCGGCGAAAGCGATCAGGTGTTCGGTAGCCCAGTTTCTTTTTCTTTTTTTTAAAAGGCGGCTCTTCAGGCATGTAAGGGCTAATTATACAACATCAAAAAGATATTTTAAAGCCTGAGGTTTTTCAAAATCAAATTTTCAAGTTTTTTCCTAATGTTTTTATGTTTTTTATGCTTTTTGTTTTTTGGCTTCTTTTTTCCTGGGACAGATGGTTAAAAAATCACAGGTTGAACAGTATTGGTTGGGAGTGGCGGGGAAATCCTTGTTTGCCAGGATTTTTTTGGCCTGTTTTTTAATGTTTAGCAGGGCTTGACTAAGCTTTTTTTTGGTGGGCTTATAATTAATGGTTTTGTTTTCGCCTAAGAAATAATAGGCTGCGGAAACAACCGGAAGGCGGAATTTTTTTTCCAGAATAAGGGCGTAACAGTAAAGCTGGAGGGGGTCAACCTTTTTCGGGTTAAGCTTGCCTGTCTTATAATCAATAATTTTAAGCTGGTCTTTTTTTTTGTCTACCCGGTCAATTCGGCCCAGAAGGATTAAGTTTTCGTCAATTTGGACGTCATGGTAGTCCTCCACTAAAAAGGGCTGGGCAGACAAATCTTCGCTTCTGACAAAGTTTTCCAGCTGGAGCAGGGCTTTTTCGCCCCATTTTTTCTCTTCTTCCCGGCTATCAAACCCCTTGCGGTTTCTGGCCCATTTGGCCCGTAAAATTTGGCCAGCCGTTTCTAAATCGCGCTTGCCTGGAGGGACAAGGGAAAGAAAATCTTTTAGGGTCGCATGG
>DATLAM010000011.1:0-4621 GCA_035527435.1 Bathyarchaeia archaeon | reverse complement strand
CTGCCTGGCCCAACCCGGATTTTTCTCTCCTTGGCCCAGTTAACAAAATCTTGAACAATCAAAAAGTAAGTCGCAAAGCCTTTTTTGCAAATCACCTCCAGCTCATAATTAAGCCTGTCAATTATCTCCTGGGAAGGGTTTGCAAATCGGCCAGCCAATCTTTCATGGGCAAGGTTGTTTAAGTGGGATTCAGGCGTTTCGTCCTCGAGCAAAGGATAGTGGGGCAAAATCCAGTTGCCGATAGGGATCTCCAGGTTGCAAACCCGAGAAATTTTTCTGGTGTTTTCAAGAGCATCTGGCAAATCCGCAAAAAGCGCCTTCATCTCTTTGGGCGATTTTAAATAGTAATCAGGCGATTCAATCATCGACAAGCGGTTCTTGTCGGCAATCATCTTTTGAGTTTGGACTGCCAAAAGGGCGTCTTGAGCTTCGGCGTCTTCTTTGTCAACATAATGGACATCATTGGCGGCCACCAAAGGAATGCCTAACTTTCGAGAGAGTTTAACGATGCCCTTGTTGGCCTTTTCCTGGCCATCAACTTTGGCGTGACGCTGAATCTCAAGATAAAAATCTTTGCCAAAAACCGCTTGATATTCCTTTGCTTTCTCTTCTGCCTGCTTGTCTTTTCCCTGGCGAAGAAGCTCGGGAATTTCCCCTTTGATACAAGCGGTGGTTACCACCAAGCCCTCAGAATGCTCTTTTAAAAGTTCCAAATCAATCCGCGGCTTATAATAGAAGCCTTCCAGCTGGGCCAGGGTGGCTAATTTCATTAAATTCTTATAACCCTTTTGGTTTTTAGCCAGAAGAATAAGGTGATTTTGGTCAGCGTCCACCTTTGCTTGCTTATCAAAGCGGGAACGGGGAGCGACATAGGCTTCAAAACCAATGATTGGCTTCACCCCCAACTCTTGGGCCTTCAAGTAAAACTTGATCGCCCCGTAAAGCACGCCGTGATCAGTCAGGGCAAGAGCATCCATTTCCATTTCTTTGGCCCGAGCCAAAAGCTTGTCTATCTTGGAAAGGCCGTCCAGGAGTGAATACTCGCTATGAACATGAAGATGGGTAAATTTTGTCATCTCTGTTAATCCCTCACTCTCTGGTTTGAAGAGCTTCTAAAAGTTTCGCTGCCTCGCCATCAGGCTTTTTTCTTGCTTGGAGGGCAAGTCTTTGTTTCCACTGGTGTTTATCTTCCTCGCCCCCTATTAGGTAATGGCCGAGGATTTCCTTAATGGAAATTGGTGCCTGCTCCTGTTTTACCTCGCTCATTTTTTTAACCTTTCCGTTAATGCCTGAAGGGTGGTTTGGGGATCAATTCTGGCCTGGGCCGCTCGGGAAACCTGGCCAACTAAAAAACCTAAAACCTCTTTTTTACCAGCCTGGTAATCGCTGACCGCCTTTGGGTTTTGTTTGATCACTTTTTCAATCAATTTTCGGAGTTTTTTGCCGGTAGCCATTGGTGCTTGGCGTTCTTTGACTAAGCTCTTTATCAGTTTTCCGGGAAGAATTTTCTCTAGATCTATCTTTTTGTTAATCATAACGTTGCCCAGTTCTCGAGGAGAAAGTTGATGTTTTTTCCCAACCTTAACTGCGTCTTCATAATAATCCGCCTTCTTACGACTGGCAGTTAAGATTTTAGCCTGATAATCTGATAAATTAAACTCTTTTTTAAAGCGGATTATTTTTTTATTTGGTAATTCCGGCAGCTGTTTTCTTATGTCTGCCAATTGGTTTTTAGCCCACCTGATGGGCGGCAAATCCGGTTCAGGAAAATATCGATAATCAGCCGCTGCCTCTTTGGATCGTTGGGAAACAGTTATCTGTTTTGGCTCATTCCACCCTCTTGTTTCCTGGATGGGCTTTTTCCTTGCTTTAATTAATTGAAGTTGTCTTTTGGTCTCGTAGTTTAAGGCTTTTTCAATAAAGCGGAAAGAGTTGAGGTTTTTGATCTCCACCTTATACTCTGGCAGGCTTTTAGCTCCTTTCTCCTTAAGGCTGATATTTGCCTCAAGCCTCATCGAGCCTTTTTCCATATCGCAATCAGAAACGCCAAGGTAGCGAATCGTTTGTTGAAGTTTTTTCAAAAATTCTTTTGCCTGAGATGCGCTTTTAATATCAGGCTCGGTAACAATCTCCATCAGAGGCACACCGGACCGATTAAAGTCAATCAGGGTCACTCTTTTCTCTTTTATCCTGGTGTGGATCATTTTCGCCGTATCTTCCTCCAGGTGAACCCGGGTAATTTCTACCCCATCAAGTTGGCCATCAAAGCTGAAAGGTAAGTCATATTGGCTTATCTGGTAGCCTTTAGGCAAATCAGGGTAAAAATAGTTTTTGCGATCAAATTTACTAAAGGTTGAGGGGGTGCAATTTAAAGCTCTTCCTGCCAAGATAGTCCACTCAATCGCCTTTTTATTAGCTACAGGAAGAGCGCCTGGTAAACCCAAGCAGACTGGGCAAACATGGGTGTTAGGCTGATGTCCAAAATAATCAGCCGAACAGGAACAGAACATCTTTGACTTGGTCAAAAGCTCAATGTGAATCTCAAGTCCAATTATCGGCGCAAAATCCATGACGGGAACCCCCAGCGACTATAAATACCTATCAGGCCAATAAAACCAGCGGCCAGAAAAATGATCCAAGTTACTCCCAAAAAATCAGCAATGGTCGCAGCTACTAAAACAGGCACGGTCATTCCTAAAGTAATCATAAAGCCTAAAACGCCAAAAACCCGGCCCCTCAGCTTTTTCGGGGTATGTTCTTGGATAAGAGTTTGGGTGGGAACCGCAAAAAAAACAAAGGCAATTCCGGCAAGGAACATCACTAGGCTAGTGGTTGCCAACCGAAGGTGGAAATCAAGAATTTTCGGCACCAAAAGGGCCAAAAGAAACAAACAAAAGCTTGCCAGAAAGACACCAGATTCTATCAGGGTTTTTTTGCGGACCCTTTTCACTTGTCTTACCACTGCTGCTGCTCCTAAGAAAGCCCCTGCTCCAGCCGGGATGATCAGAACCACACTCAAATCTCTAATGTCAATCGCCAAAATCTCGGTCGCATAAGAAGGAAAAAGAACGGCTGAGGTGCTGGTTAGGGTTTGAGCAAAAACCAAAAGCAAAAAGGGCAGAAAAACAAGCGGTTCGCTCCTTATAAACTGATAGCCCTCTTTAAGGCGGGTCTTAAATTGGGCGAAATTTTTCGCCCCAACTTGGCTTCTGCCAGCTCCCGAAGGAAGCAGGGAAGCTGAAAAACTGGCCAGCCAGAGCATAAGCGTTGCCAAAACAAAAGGAGCCTCCCAGCCCATGGACTTCACCATTGGTCCAGCCAGACCGTAACCGCCAATGAAGCTACCATAAACACTGAATAGAAAAATACTGTTGGCAACAGACAAGCTTTGTTTTTCCACGACTCCCGGCAGAGTGGCTGCCTCTCCAGGTAAATAGAACTGATTGACAAAGGAATACAAAAAGATAATCCCATAAATCGGCCAAATAAGTTCTTTAAAGGGAATGTAAAATAAAATAATCAACCCCTGAAGAGCGTTGGTTAACATTAAAAGTCGTCTTTTATTCCAAAGGTCAACTAAGGTGCCACTAAACGGGCCCAAAATCAAGGCTGGTAAGGCGTAAAAAATTAAAACCAAAGAAACGGCAACCGTTGATCCGGTTTGGTCAAAAATCTTCAAGACCAGGATAAAGTTAAGCATGTTAAGAGCCACCTGGGAAAAAATTTGGGAGCCCCAAAGTTTTAAAAAGTTTTTATTTCCCAAAACCTTTAAATATTTATTTTTTTTCATGCCTTGTATCAGTTTTTATATTTTTGGCCTCTTTTTATGCCATCCGGTTTCCTGCTCATAAGCATACCCCGTTCTTAAGAGCAGCTCTTCTCTTAACTGAGGACCGATAATCTGGATGCCGATTGGCAGGCCGTTGCTGAAACCGCAAGGGAGACTAACGCCAGTTAGGCCCGCCAGGGTGCTTGCCCCCACTAAAATGTCTTGCATTTCACCAAACAAAGGGTCTTTGGCGGAAGCGCCAATCTCTAAAGCGAGATTGGGCGAAGTGGGTGCTACCAAGCAATCAACTTTTTTAAAAACTTTTTCAAAGTCTCGGCAGATAAGAGTTCTTACTTTTTGGGCCTTAAGATAATATTCCTCGTGGTAGCCAGCGGAAAGGGCATAAGTGCCCAACATCACTCTTCTTTTCGCTTCCTCTCCAAAACTATCCCGGCCCTTACCGTACCGAATCCCGTCATACCTGGCTAGATTTGAAGACACCTCAGAGCGCTGAAGAATGGCGTAAACCGCCACCGAATACGCGGGATCAAGCAAGGAAACTGGATAAGTTTTTGCGCCTCGCGCCTCCAAAAGACTAATCGCTTTTTGAACCGCCCTAATAATTTTTTGGTCCATTTTTTCAAGAAAATACTCTTTAGGGATGCCTATTTTAACCCCTTTAATTCCGCTTTTAATCTTGGCTGAATAATTTGGAACCTTTCCTGGCAGGGTGGTAGCATCTAACTTGTCTTTCCCAGCCAAAACCTGTAAAAGCAGGGCGGTATCTTCAATTGTTTTGGTCATCGGACCAGGTGAATCAAGAGAAGAGGCCATGGCAATTAAACCGTAACG
>DATLAM010000010.1:0-5463 GCA_035527435.1 Bathyarchaeia archaeon | reverse complement strand
ATTTTCCTTTTTCAATCAGGTATTGCCGCCTTAACTGATTACGTTTCCGCCCATGTTCTTTTTTGTCTCATCCCCGCTTTTTTCTTGGCAGGAGCTCTTAATGCCCTTGTCCCCAGGCAGATAATCGTTAAAACCCTGGGCCGAAAAGCTCATCCTGTCAAATCCTACGGCTTGGGGGCTCTGTTTGGAACTCTGGTTGAAGTCTGCTCCTGCACCATTTTGCCCCTTTTTGCTGGCATTTGGAAAAGGGGGGCCGGCTTGGGACCAGCAATTACCTTTTTATACGCCGGACCGGCAATCAATATTTTAGCAGTCTCCTATACTGCTTCGCTAATCGGCTGGGAAATTGCCCTGGCCCGTTTAATCTTCTCCCTTAGCTTTGCTATCTTGATTGGCCTTTTTATGGCCAAACTGTTTGACAAAGAAAAAAAGCAAGAATCTCAACTTAAAAACAGCTCTCCTCTTGAAGAAAACGCTCAGCTTGAAAAAAATCCCCCCTACCAATCAATCCTTTTCTTTGGTTCTTTAGCCACGATTTTGATTGTTGGGACTGCCCCGATCCAGGCAGGCCTTAAATATCCCTTAGTTGGCCTTTTAACCGCGGTTGCCGCTGTTTTTTCTCTTCTTTTCTATTCTAAAAAGCAACTTTTAGCCTGGATTAAGGAGACTTGGAAGTTTTTTGGGATGATTTTTCCTCTTCTTTTAGTTGGTGTTTTTGGCGCCGGAGTCTTCAAAGCGATTATTCCTCAAGAAGCATTCCAAAGATTCGCCGGCCAAAATACTCTCTGGGCTAATCTGGCCGGAGTCTTATTTGGTGTTATCGCCTACTTTCCTGCCTTGGTCGAGGTGCCGATTGCCAAAACCTTTTTGGATCTGGGCATGAATAAGGGGCCGCTTCTTGCCTATATCTTGGCAGACCCCATTGTTTCTTTGCAAAGCCTTTTAGTCGTCAGCAAGGTTTTAGGCATTAAAAAGACTTTTGTTTATGCTCTTTTAATTACCATCATGACAACTACCGCCGGCTTAGTCTTCGGAAGCGTTTTTTAGGAGAAAATACCCCTAAAGCTTGGTTTTGGAAAAATAATTGATTGCCCAAGTTGCTTAATCCCTCTCTCTTGTAAATTTTTCGATCCAAACTTCCTCAAGAGAGATGTTTTTGGGGCGGGTGAGGATAAAAAGGATAACCTCGGCAATATCCTCTACCCTCATAAAATTCTTGGCGCTGAAGGTTTCCCCGGCTTTAGCAAACATCCGGGTGTTCATGCCTGAAGGATAAACTCCGGAAACTTTAATTTGGGTATCTTCTAAGTCAAGCTTTAGGGAGTCTGTAAACCCTTTGACCGCAAATTTTGCCCCGCAATAAAGACTTTGGCCTTTTTTGGCCTTCACTCCTGATTGGGAGGAAATATTGACAATCTGGCCTTTATTTTTCTTTCTCATTAAAGGCAGAACAAACCGGACCGCATTGACTACTCCTTTAAAATTAATATCGGTTAACTCCTCCACTTCTCTGTCAGTGGCCTGGTCAATTGGTTTCATCTTTTGCCAAATACCGGCTGAACAAATCAGGAAGTCAACTTTTTTCCATTTCTTTTTAACTTGACCAACTGCTTTTTTAACCTGGGTTGGCTTGGTAACATCGCAGGGAATAGCCAATGCTTGGCCGCCTTTTCTGGTGATTGTCTTTTTTACTTTTTCAAGATTTACTTTGGTTCTTGCCACCAAAACCACTTGACAGTTTTTCTCTGCCAGTTTAAGGGCCACTGCTTTTCCCAATCCTTCGCTGGCTCCGGTAACAATCGCAACTTTATCTTTTAAATTCATCTTGGATTCATAAAACTTCTCAACAACCTTTATTTTAGCAGATTTCAGCAAAAACTAAAAATTCATCAGGATGTTTAACTAACCCTTTAAAGCTAGATCTTGGCAGTTAGAGATTTCTGTTAACATTAAACGGGTATTGCTTATTTATTTTAGCCTCAAGTTTACCTGTAAATAGTTTATGGGTATACAATAAGGCCTTTTTTGTTTAAGTTTAAACAGAAATACTTAAGATTGTCGTCGTAAATCATTTGATTATCGTTCATTGAAAATAATTTTTCATTAAAACAGGAAGTATTAGAAACATTAGCCGTTTAAATAGAAATTGATAAAAAGTGATTGCGTTGCTCATAACTAATTTTGCATATGTTTACAAAAAATAAAAAAATAAAAATAATGATCGGCAAAACTATTTTTTAATATCTCAATCAAAAGAGCGCTGATGAAGACGGCTTCATGGAGCATTTTCAGAGAAAACATCTATCAAAATATAATGAAAGACATCAATTGGTATCAAATGGAGCAGAAAAATTAACTAATTTTGCTAATTGTCTGTTTAAGTTGTTATTGACAATTTGTTTTTTTCTTGCCATAATAATAACTGATGAGACCAATCAATGATTTAATCAAAGATACTCTTAAAATCTATGCTGATAATTGGGTCTTTTTAATAAAATCCCTTTTAGTCAGCGTTGTTTTGGTTCTTCCTCTTGTCTTGGGCTTTATCCTCCCGATTGCCGCCGGAATAGGGGCGATTTTTGTTGAACAAAAAATCATGATGATCCTTTTGGCGGTTATCTTTTTTTTGATTTTTATTATTCTTGCCGTTATCATCGGCTCTTGGTCGCAGGCTTTTGTTTATCAAGCCATTCACCAGGCCGGCAAAAACAAGCCTTTACCAATAAGAGAAGTCCTCAGGCTTGCCTGGCCAAAATGGTCAGCCTATTTTTTGGCTAACCTTTTATCCGGATTTCTTATTCTTCTTGGTTTTTTGCTCCTGATTATTCCCGGAATAGTTTTTATGATTTGGTTTTTCTTTATTCCCTTCGTGGTGGTGATTGAAAAAAAAGGCGCTGTCCAGTCTTTAAAAAGAAGCAAGGCGTTGGTTAGCAGTCATTTCTGGGGTGTGCTGGGAAGGCTGGCTTTAATCCTTCTTCTTTCTCTTCTGGTCAGTTCTGTTTCAGTTAAACTTAGCTTTATTGGCCCAATCATCCAGTTTCTTCTCTCTCCTTTATGGATGATTGCCGGCTATCTAATTTATGCTGATCTGGCCAAAGCTTAAGAAAGTTTAAACCGGCCAATAATCTTGCCCATAAGAATCTCGTCTAAACTCCAGCGACCTTTTTTCTGCCGGTGGACTTCTTCCAGCAACATGAAGAATTTTTATCTTTTGATCTTCCGCTTCAGCCATTCAATCATCGGGCGGGCAACATTAATCCCGGTTGAGGTTTCAAACCCTTCAAATTGGGCCCCTCGATTAACTTCTAAGATAAAGGGGTTATTTTTTTTATCATACATAATGTCCACCCCTACGTAGTCAGCCTTAAAAAGACGGGCTGACCTGATTGATAAATCCTTAAGCTCCTCTGTCAGCTCCGCTTTTGTGGCCGTTCCTCCCCGGACCACGTTGGTTAAAAACTCTCCTTTAGGGGCGGTTTTCTTCATTGCCCCAATCGCTTTGTTGCCAATGACAATCACCCGATAATCATAGCCGGTGGTTAAAAAGGGCTGAATCATCTCGCCGATCGGGTCTTCAAGTAAAAGGTTTCTCAACTCCAATGGTGAGTCAGCCTTAAACACCTTCTTGCCGCCGCTACCGTATCGGTTTTTAACAATCAGGGGAAATTTGAGCTTTCCGGCCTTGATAAGGCCCAGAGAGCCAAAATTTTGGCTGGGAACATAAGGAAGGCCTGCCTTGGCAAAGTAATAGTGCTGCCAAAGTTTGTTTAAACGGGGAAATTCAAGATAAGTCTTCAGATTCATAATCGCCACCGGTTCTTTGACCCACTGCCGAAGAAGGATTGTTCTTTGGGGCACAAAATGCTCCCCGCCTCCTCCCCGGCCAGCCACTCTAAAAATGGCCATTTTAGGCCTTGGTAAAGGTTTGTTCCGATAAGAAAAGAGGGCCTTGTCTTTTTCAATTTTAACGGCCAGGTCTTCATACCGAATCACCTGGTAGGTTAGCTTCATTTTTTTGGCTTCCTGAGTTAGCCTTCGGACGGCATAAACTTCAAAATCCTTTTTAGCAAAAATTAAAAGATCCATTTTTTTCTCCTTTTAGGTTATGGTCTGACTATAAAGCCGCCCAAATCATTGCGGCCAATCATTAAAAGAGTTTTCATTTTGGACCGGTCAGCGATTGAGGCTGAGGTTTGAACTTTCCTGCCTGCCAGCCAAATTGTCAGGTTAATCACTGACCGAGTTTGTTTTCCGGCGGCCGACCGGTAGGCAAATTTGTCTCTCCAAAGAATGTTTTTTTTGGTTAAAAGACCCAGTTCTTTTGCCAGCTGGCGGTCAATGGAGCTTCTGAAAGCCCCGGTGTCAATTCGCGCCGGAACCGGCACTTTTTTCTTGTCCTGAGAGCGGACCTTGACCTCCTCAATTGAGTTTAAGATTTTAACCCCCTCCTCAACCATCACCCGATCCGCAAATCTGGCCGCAAAAAGAGTTTTAGCAACCCTCGCCCCATGCTCAGCATCTTTAATCTCCAGCCCTTCTACTCGTCCCAGTCTTCTTTTTAAAGGAGCTAAATTGGCGTTTTGAATCTCAATCCCTGGCCGGGCATTAAGCTCCAAAATAACCGGCCCGTGCTGTTTGTCAAAAACAATATCCACGCCGACAAAGCCTAAAGAAGGCACCGCTTCCTGGGCCTTAACTGCCAGAGTTAAAATTGTGTTCCAATGCGGCATTTTTAACCCGTTTATCTTCCTTTTTGTTCCAGGAATATACTTGATAAAATGGCCTTGGACAATCCCGTAGGTGGTAATCCCGGTGGCAATATCAATCCCCACTCCAATGGCGCCTTGGTGAAGGTTGCCCTTGCCTTTGGATTCAGCGGTAGGCAAACGCAGCATGGCCATCACCGGAACCTTGTTGTAAACAACCACCCGAACATCGGGTGTTCCCTGATAAGCATATTTTCTGAAGACCTTGCTGATCTTAATCCGCTCTTCAATCATCGCCTTGTCAGGTAGATTGTGAAGGCTATACTGGCCAGCCAGGATATCCAAAGAGCGCAACCGCAAATCAGAAATGTTGATAATCGAATCATCCATCAACCGCCATTCACCTGCAAACTTAGCCTTTCTTTTGATAATGATTATTCCTCCCCCGGCGTAGCCGGAGACCGGTTTTAAAACAAAGTTATCCGGCAGGGAAAGCCAATCAAAGTCCATCACCTCCCCAGGCGTTTTAAGAACAGCCAAACGTTTGGGGTTAGGCAGACCGGCTCTTCGCAAATATTTTTTGGTTAAAAGCTTGGAGTCAGCCGCCTGGCGCCCTTTTTTGGTATTTAAGGGTTTTAAATATTGAAGGCTGCGGGCATTTAAGCCTAAGATCTGGCCAGGCTGAACAAGCATCTTTTTGGAAATTGGTAAATTATTTTCTTAAAAGTCTTCTAAAGCGTCGGTACTCAAGCAAGCG
>DATLAM010000009.1:0-6819 GCA_035527435.1 Bathyarchaeia archaeon | reverse complement strand
ATTTTAACCCATTTTTGTGCCTAAAAAATGATAAAAACAAGATCCCTTTTAAAGGGAGAAGATAGAAGCCAATGCCTCTCACCCAAAGTCAGTTATCTTAGAGAAGTGGTTATGCCTAAGTTTCCCTTATTAGCAGTCAACCAAATTTTCTGCCGTTTCGTGAAAATTATAAATCAAAATTCGTGAAAACTAAATAAATTATTATGGGATATTTCTCTTTTCTTCGGGCCTTTTAAGTCCCCTCTCTCCCCTGGTGGAAGTCTCTGTTGAAAATTTAGAAAATCCTTCGCTTTAAATCTTTCGAGGTTGGCAATCCATGCTCGGCATTATAAGCATTTGCTTTGGCTAAAATGCCTTGGGCAGCTTTAAAGTCTTCCCTATATTCTTCTTTAGCAAAACCGCTAATTTCCCTTCTTTTTTCTAAAAGCTTAGCAACAATTTCCAGCTCTCTCCATTCTTGTAAGCGGACCTGATCGGCCAGTTCTTTCAATCTTTGCCTCATTGGCTCGGGCAGGTAGGCATCAATCTTTTCCCTGCCAGCGGTTTCCAGCTGGCTAATAAAAGTTAATCTTTGTCTTTCAAGAAAATCTTCCTGACTGCCTTCGATTACGTCCGAGTCTAGGTTTTGAAGATAACCATGGACTTTAGTAAACGTATTCCAAATATCGCCATTATAAAAATTGCCAATTAAATGGCCTCTGATTATTCCTCTGACATCCTGGTTGGTAGCTTTCCCGTATTCCTCAATAACCCTCACTTCAGCCATCAATCCTAAAAACCATCTTTCGGCATCAGCGACGGCCAAAAGAGCCCTTTGGCGTTCATGAAGCTGTTCATCTTCCGCCTTTTGAAGCTCTTCATCCAATGGCTTTTGATGGGGTCTTAAAAAAGCAACATCGGCGTGGCGCTGGAGGCTGGCTGGAGCAGGGGTTTGTCTAGGCCCAAAGCCTTCAGGAGTCTTGTCTTGGCTGGTTTTGACAAACTCTCCCTTGGGGTCGACCGTCACGGCTGATTGAGAAATAGTGATTGGCCTTTCCTCTCCTCCCATTTAACCTCCCCAGTGAGTGGTTAGAAGAATTATACCCAAAACTGCAAGCCCGACGCCTAAATACTCCTGAATTGTCCGCGGAAAAAGCCGGCGGGCAAAATGCTGTTGGGAAAGACCTAAAACAATATACATCACCGAGATTAGGAAAAGGGAGCCGGAAGCAACGTTAACCGGCCAAAAAGAAATTAAAATGGCCGCTTCAGTTAAAACCAGGGATAAAACAACGGTGTAAAGAGCCAGCTTTCGGTCAACCCTTTTTTCCAGCCCGACTGTCCAAAGGCCCTGCAAAAAAAGGGGCAGGCTGACAAGAAAAACAAACAAACCGTTGGCCCAAAAAGAAAGCCTGAAAGAAAAAATTGTATCGTAAAGGAAAAACCCGGTCACTAAAGTAAGCAAAAACCCCACGGCTTGGGCCGCCCTAAAAAGCTGGATGGTTCTGATTGAGGCCACCGAAAAGATGTTCTCGGTTAGCAAAAGGGCATACATTCCCAGTCCGTAGGCCCCGGCCACCGGAAGACGGGTTAGCCATCTTGCCGGAAGAAGGAAATAGAAAAGACCCACCCCGGCTGTGTAAAGCGGTGGCAGGATTAAAACAGTCAGCCATTCAAGGCCGTCAATGCCTTCGCGCAACGACCAGGCTGAAAGAAGATAAGTTAAAATTGCTAAAACGCCAATCGCCTGATAGCGCCAGGAGATATTGGCAACCTGGATGGCTAAAAGTCCTAGAGACAAAATGGCGGTGGTTAAAACAAATCTTTGCCTTTTGGTCATCAGGAAACCAAACCTTCCTCAATATCAAAATTGGCAAACACCCGCTGAACTTCCTCCTGCTCTTCCAAACTTTCCATCAGGCGAAGAATTCTTTGGGCTTCCTTTTTTTCTTTAACGACCACCGTTGTTTTGGGCCGCATGTAAATCTGGGCGGTCAAAACCTCAAGGCCCAGACCGTTAAGCTCTTCTTTAATCCTTTCCAAATCGGCTGGCTTGGTATAAACCTCAATCGCATCTTTGGCCTCCTCAACATCCTCCACCCCTAAGTCAATGATTGATAAAATCGCCTGGTTGGAATCTTGAGGCTTTTTAATTGTCACCAGGCCTGATTTTTTAAACTGGAAAGAGACAGAGCCGGGTGAGGCCAGGTTTCCCCCACTCCGTTCAAAGATGTTTTTCAGGGAAGCAACAGCCCGGTTCCGATTATCAGTTAAAACTTCAGCCAAAATAGCTACCCCCGCCGGCCCGTAACCTTCATAAGTGACCTCCTCAAAAGCGGCCTGCTCTCCCCCGCCCGACCCGCGCTCAATCGCCCGCTTGATCGTTTCTTTAGGCATATTGGCGGTTTTGGCTTCCTCAAGGGCTAACCGGAGTTTAAAATTAGCCTCCGGATCCGCCCCGGACTTGGCAGCCACGGAAATTACCCGGGACAACTTGCTAAAAGTCAAGCCGCGCTTTTTATCCTCGGCTCCTTTTTGGCGCTTAATGGTGCTCCACTTACTATGCCCAGACATCTTCCTGATA
This sequence comes from Bathyarchaeia archaeon, assembly GCA_035527435.1. GTDB lineage: Bacteria > Patescibacteriota > Microgenomatia > PFEM01 > DATLAM01 > DATLAM01. The sequence continues at coordinate 4,256 of DATLAM010000009.1, read as the reverse complement.
GGGATTTTATCACTCATTCTTGACAATTTCAATTTAGTCTTGTACTTTTAAGGGCAATGGACCTTGCCCAGCTTGACCAACAAGCCATTAAAGCAGCGATTGAAAACAATTGGGAAAAAGCCCAAAAGATTAATCAGGAAATTGTCAAAAAAGACCCCGACAACCTTTCGGCTCTCAACCGCTTGGCCCGTGCCTGGGTTGAACTGGGCAAAATAAGCCGGGCCCAAAAAACCTACCGAAAAGTCCTTTTACTGGACGCCGATAATCCAATCGCCACCAAAAACCTTGAGAAACTGGCTAAAACCGGCCAATCAAAAAAAGGCCTCACTCCAAAAAAAAGAAGTGTCACCCTAAGGGATATCTTTTTGGAGGAATCCGGCAAAACCAAGGTCATTAAGCTGGTCAAGCTCGCTGGCGCCCCGACGCTTTCTTTTCAAGACAATGCCGACCCGGTGCTGTTGGTCCCCAAAAAAAGAAAGGTCAGTGTTACCACCGAAGAAGGTACCTATTTGGGCTCCATCCCTGACGATTTATCCCAGCGACTGATCCGGCTGATTCAGGGCGGCAATCGGTATGAAGCCTACGTTAAAGCGGTTGAAAAAGGAGAAATGCAGATTTTTATCCGGGAGGTCTTCCGAAGTCAAAAGTTTAAAAACCTGCCTTCTTTTACTCCTTCTGGTTCTTCTTATTCAGCTTACCTTGACCCGAAAACCTTTTATCAGGAAAAGCCCGAGATTGCTCCCACCGGCGAAGAAGAGGAATTAGAAAGTTAGCTTTTTTGTCTACTTTTCGTTTAACCTCTGCCAGTAATTATTGCCCAGAATAAGGACAGCTTCCGCCCGCGAATCACCCAAACTCCCGGTTTCCGACCGGCAGCCAAAAACCTTAGCCAACCTTTTTAAAGTGTAACTGTCTTTTTCCTCCTTAAGGCTTTTAATCTGGCACTGGCTCTTTTTTTCCTGGCTATCTTTAAGGCTGATTACCCGGCCGCCAAGATTGGCAACCAACCGGGCGCCCTGGGCTGCCAACCCAAAATGATCGGTGGCGTTAACCACCTCCAGGCTAATCCCTTCAGTAATGATTTTTTCATCCTGGAAAAAACGAGCCAAAATGGTGTCCAGCCGATTTTGATCAATTTTAAAACCGGACGACCCGTCAGGCAGGGTGGTGGGAAGAAGAGCGCTGGTTTGGCCAAGATCAATTAAACTGACTTTATCAAACCGGACTTTGCCCATCTGCCAAAAAAGCCTAACTAAATCCCAACGGGTCAAGTTAGTGGCCTTTCTTTTTTTAACCAGCTGAAAAAAGGTGCCCAAAAGCTTTTTTTGAACCTGCTTCTCCTGACCCTCTCCTGAGGTGGGTAAAACCAAATTCTCTCGCTGGTCCCCAACAAAGCCATCAATCACCAAGCCTAAACCCCCTTGACAGCTCTCAGCCAAAAGAGCCGGCCGGTTCTCCAGTTTGCCCAGCTCCCAAATCGCTTCCAACCGATATTGACCATACCCATGGGCTGTCTCCACGAAGGTTTTATCAGGAACAAGCAAAAGAACCAGTTTGTCTTGGGCTGGAGAAAAAGAGGCTACCACCGTTGGCCGGCTATCAAAGACAATGTTCAGCTGATGTTCTCCGTCCCAAACACTTTCAGAAAGAGCCCCGTAAACCTTCCAAAAAAGAAACAAAAGGAAACAAGAAGAAATCAATAAAACCAAAAAACGGGGTAAAAAGGCTTTTTTCTTTTTTTTGGGCAGGCGTTTTTTCATCAGTCCTTTTTATTTTAACACATTACCAATCCCAAACTTGACTCTAATCTTATAAGAGGAATTGGCCCAAAAAGACTAAAAGCTGCCTTGCTGATCCGTGATCATCTTAGCTCATCCCGTGCTCAAGCTTGATTCTTTTGATTTTTCCAGCCACTTCTTCCCTGGAAACGCCCATTTTCTGCAAAACCCGGTGAATCATGGATAAAGCCGCCTCAAACTCCGGCTGGATAATTGTTTCCACTCCCAAAGCCTTTAACCGGGCCTGATCCTTTTCCCGATGGGTCCGGCAGATAATAATTGCCTTAGGGTTTAAAGTCTGGCAATGCTGAATCACCAGCTCCTGGGTAGGCCGGTCAGGAATGGCAATCACCACCGCCCGGGCCTTTTCAACCTGGGCAAAATCCAAAACATCAATATCCGCCGGGTCACCGTACAAAGCCTTGATCCCTTTCCGATTTAGTTCACTTATAACCTGGTGGTTGTAGTCAATAACTACATAAGGGACGGCGGTTAACTCCAGGGCCCGGCCCAGCCAACCGCCCACCCGGCCATGGCCGCAAATCACCACGTGATTGGCAAGCTCCAAACCCTCCTCATGAGTCTGATGCTGGTCAAAACGGGTAAAAAGAGCCCGGTAAAGAATCGGCTCCCGCTCTTTGGTTTTTTGACGAACAAAAAGATAAATCCGGGGAGCAAAACTGATAAACCAGGGTGTCAGCAAAATGGTCAAAAGGGCTACCGAAAGAATTAAGGAATAAACCTCACTGTCAACCAACCCCTTATTCAGCCCGGTTTGAGCCAAAATAAAAGCAAACTCCCCCACCTGAACCAAACCCATCCCGGTTAAAAAAGCTGTTTTGGTGTGGTAGCCTAAATAAAGAACCAAAACGACTACTAAAAAAAGCTTCACCAAAATAATAACAACTGAAACCAAAAGAATCAGGCCAAAATGGGAAAAAAGATACTGGGGAGAAAGAAACATCCCTAAAGAAACAAAAAAGATAATCGCAAAAAAATCCCGCAGCGGCCTAATTTCGGAAAAAACAGCGTGGTGTTCACTGGTTTCAGCAATGATTAACCCAGCCAAAAAAGCCCCGATCGCCGCTGACAAACCCAAGTTAGCGGTTAAAGCCGCAAAAAGAAGACAGATGGAAACCACGCTGATCAGCAACAACTCTCTTGAGCCCAAACCCGCTATCTTGCCGATCAGCAGGGGCACCAGTTTTCTGCCTAAGACAACCACGATCCCCAATAAAACCGCGGCCTTCAAAAGGCTGAAAAACAAAAGAGAGAAACTGCCGTTCCCTTCCTTAACTGCCGGCAAAAGAACCATCATCGGCAAAACCGCCAAATCTTGAATTAAAAGCCAGCCCAGCATGATCTCTCCTGGCAGGGATCTTAACTCTCCCCGCTCAGAAAGGATTTTAACCACCACCGCGGTTGAGGAAAGGGAGAAAGCGCTGGCAAGAAAAAGAGAGGAATAAAAATCAAAACCCAAGCGGGGAAAAACCAAAACCCCTAAAAGAATCACCCCTAAAATCTGAATTAAGCCTCCCCAAACAGCCACCTCCCCTACCCGCCGCAGGCGACCAAAAGGCAACTCCAGTCCCAAGGCAAAAAGCAAAAAAACAATCCCCACCTCAGCTAAGCTGGTTAAAACCGCCTCGCCACGGGCCAGCCTGATCGCTCCCCCGCCAATAAAAAAACCGGCTAGAATATAGCCTAAAACAGTTGGCTGGCGGAACCTTTTGGCTAAAGCCCCGCCAATAAAGGCCGAAGCTAAAACAATGGCAATAGAAAAAACAAGGGTCAAATCACCCACGCTTCTAGTCTAACGAGAAAAAGTGATAGTGTAAAGTGGATCCGAAGAAAATCTCTTATTTTTCTTGAAGCTGTGGAATAACCTCTACCTGAGGATTTTCTAAGGCTTGACGGACTTGTTCAATGCCAAATTCAAAAATCTCTCTAGCCCTTACTGGATTATTAAAAGAAGGATCTCTTTCAACTAAATTTAGTCTTTCGCGAGGTCGGCCACTCGCTTGGAGGCTAAGTAACGGCATTTGGGGAAAATGCGCGGTTTCTTCTTGAAGCCTCCCTTCTTGATCTAAAACAAGCACACTCTTTCCGGCAACCCATTGAAAGCTTGTTGTATAAACTTCCCAGTCATAAGGCGGGGCTGTTTCTCCTCTTGGATACTTTATTCTAATCTCTAAGGAAGCTGTTTCCCCATTCTGCCTAACTTCAACCACATTAATCTTTCTAACTCCTCCATTCAGCGGCACATTTATCTTGATTTCTCTGGCCTCCCTGGCCTTCATCCATTCTAGCTTTTTCCAACAACTAGCGGGATCGGTCTCCATTTTCCTTAATGCCTCCTCAAGGATTGAATTAAGTTCGTCAATCGGCTCTTTAAAAACTGAAAGCCAATTTCTGCGTCCTTCTTCCGCCTTCTTACTTAAATCACTAATTAAGCCTTGAAGCTCTTCCTGAGAATTA
>DATLAM010000008.1:0-8891 GCA_035527435.1 Bathyarchaeia archaeon | reverse complement strand
CCTTTAGCCTTAACAAAAGGAAGACTTACCCGCCCGTCTTGATAAACAGCCACAACCGTTCGATCAACTACCGGCAATTGATAAAGTTTCTTTTGATAAATAAAAAGATTGTTGACTTTAATTTTGGGAGCCGGAACTTCAACCTCCTTGGGGTTGGTGGTAAAATAAAAATAGCCCAGGCTAGCCAGTCCTAAAATTTGTTTCTTTTTTTCAAAAACCTTAACTGGATATTCGCTTCTGTTTTCAAAAAGAACTCTAATTTTTCTTTTTTTAGGATCAATTTCCAAACAGCGGTAGTTGATAAAGCCTTTTTTAAACTCGATGTGACCTTTTTTTAAAATAAGGCCAGGGGCTAACTTTTGCTGGCTGGGCTGGTCCTTGGTTTGGTTAAGGGCAAAAAGACGATGGGATTGGTTCCAGGTTGTAATTTTCTCGGGGGCATCAAAAGTTCCCAGAGGAAAAAGCTTTTTATATTTTGAAACTAAATAAGACATTTTATTAAAAAACAAATAACCAAATTAGGCTGGAAAAATCAAGCCTACCAGCCTCCGCTTGCTCCGCCCCCGCCTGAAGAGCCGCCGCCAAAACCGCCAAAGCCTCCGCCTCCACCGCCCGAGGAAAAGCCGCCCCGGCTTGAAAAAAAGCCAGTTGATTTACCTTTCTTTTTTAACTTCTTGTAATTTTTGGAAAGGATGTAATCCAAAAGTAAACCAAACAGGCCCAAGCTGGCTGCCGAAAAGAGCGCGGCCATCAAAGTCCCGATGATGCTTCCCAAAATTGCGCCTAAAATTGCCCCTACCACTCCACCAGCCCAATAGCTTTTGCTTCTGGCTAAAAAGGCAAGGCTATAGATAAAAAGCAGGAAACCAAAAATCAAAAAAAGAACTAAAGGAAGCTCTTTTCCTCCTGTTTGATCAACTTCTGGGGGAGGCTCTCCTGAGAGGATATATTCTTCTATCTTTTCTACGGCAAGCCTGACTCCCTGATCATAATTATCTTGGCGGAAAGAGTCCTGCATCTGTTCCCGGATAATCCTGCCTGCTCGACCGTCAGTGATAATCGGCTCTAAACCGTAACCAACTTCAATCTTGATTTTTCGCTCTTCTTGGGCAATTAAAACCAAGATGCCGTTGTCTTTCCCTTTTTTGCCGATCTGCCAATCTTCAAAAAGCCGGACGGCATAGTCCTCAAGATTCTCATCTTCCAAAGACTTAATCGTTACCACCGTAATCTCCGCTGTGGTCTCTTCGGTAAACTTTTCTAAGTCTTCTTCTAAAGATTGGCGGAATTGGGGAGAAAGTATCTCGGCAAAGTCATTAACAAACCCAGTTGGCCGAGGAAAATCAATGGCCAGAACAGGAAAAACCACTAGAAAAATTCCTAGTAGTGAAGCAAGTAAGGGTTTTAAAAATCTCATTATTCAGGCTTTTCTGGGCTGATTTCTACATCCGGTGCTTGTTCGGCGCCTTCGGCTGCCTCAAAATAAGACCGTTCACTGAAACCAAGAGTGGCTGCGATCAAATTGGCTGGGAATTTCTTAATCGTTGTATTGTAATCCTTAACAAAGTCATTGAACCGTCGTCTTTCAACCGCAATCCGATTTTCGGTTCCGGAAAGCTCATCCATTAATTGGGAAACATTTGCTGAAGAACGCAGTTCCGGATAATTTTCTATAATCACCAGCAATCTTCCTAGGGCCGATTCAACTTCTGAAGCCGCTTGGACTTTTTCCTCAATTGAGGTAGCCCCGGAATATCTTGTTCTGGCCTCAGCAATTTTGCCAAAAACGGCCTGTTCCTGGGTCATGATCCCTTCCACTGATTTTACAAGATTAGGAATTAAATCAAAACGACGTTGATACTGGGTTTCGACTTGAGCCCATTGATTTTCAATCGCTTGGTTTTGGGTAACTAAATTATTATAAAAGTTAACTAACCCCACCCCTAAAATGACTGCAATTGCCGCAATAATAATCCAAAGTCTTTTCAATTTTCTTCACCCCCCTCCAGTTATTGGTTAAATTTAAATTTTAATTAATTCAGGTATGCTTGTCAGCCACCACAAAAGCGCCGTAAGATTCCGGCTTTGTTTTGGCCGTAAAGCCGTTGCCATTAACCATTCCGACTACTTCCTTAATCATCTCCCTTGTAGGGCCATTTTGGCCGACATCAATGTGGATTTCAAGCTCATATGGCTCACCATTAAGGCATTTCTGAAGCAGAGGCACTAAAATTTCCGCTAGATCAAGAGAGTACAGGGTCTCGGTGTAAATTTTATCTCGCAAGGAGTGGGCTTTTTTCTTTTTATTCCGCTGCCAAAAATAACGGCCGCCTTTACCCTTGCGGTGAATCACCACCGCTGTAATTAAATCAAGCTGATAATCTTTTTTCGCTCGCTTAGATTTGGAGTCAGTCCCAACCACAAGACGGTAAAAGTCGCTCGGCTCTTCATTGATAAAATCCACGAGCTCACTGACCATTTTATTGATGGTCAATTTACCAACGCTAGGGCTAATAAAAAACCCATTTTTTCTCATAGGCTTAAGCCTTAGTATACCATATATATTAACCTTTTAAAACACGCCCCAAGAGCCTTTCCTTCTGGTATAATCAAACCATAATGGCTGTCGGTTTAAAAAAAATTGGCCTTAATAAATGGCAGGTTGAAAGACTGCCCCAGATGAGAGCTGAGGTTATTGTTTTTGCCAAAGAGGCAATGATTCCCCAGCTTCAAGAAGATCTTTCCCTTTCCCAACTTCAAGAGTCGGCCATGTTGCCCCAAGTTATCTCTCCTGTTGTCGGCCTGCCGGACATTCATCAGGGATTCGGTTTGCCAATCGGCGGAGTGATGGCCACCGAAGGCCTTATCTCTGTTGGTGCTGTGGGGATGGATATCAATTGCGGCGTTCGGCTCCTAGTTAGTAACCTTGAATATCATCCTCGGCTTTTTAATCAGAAAACTCTCCAAACCCTGATTCGTAAAATTGAGCGAGAAATTCCCATCGGCTTAGGCGGAAAACGTCAAGGGAGAATCCCCGGGCTAACCCTTAACGAGGTAGTTGTTAGAGGTGCTGAAGCCTTAGTAAGAAAAGGTTTTGGGGTCAGAAACGACCTTGAAAGCATTGAAGAGGGAGGCAAGTTAGAAGGCGCTTCCTTTGAGGCCTTAACCGACAGGGCGAAAAAAAGAGGCGAGAAACAGGTTGGCACCCTTGGCTCGGGTAATCATTTTATTGAGATTCAAAAAATTGAAAAGGTTTTTGATCCCCAGCTTGCCAAAGCCTGGGGGCTTTTTGAGAATCAAATTGGGGTGATGATTCATTGCGGCTCGCGTGGTTTAGGCCACCAAACCTGCCTTGATTACACCGATCTCTTTTGGCGCTTAAAAGAGAAATATAGGATCAGTGTTCCCAGAAAAGGTCTTGCCGCCCTACCGCTTGAAACACCCGAAGGAACGGCTTATTTTGGGGCGATGGCCGCCGCAGTTAACTTTGCCTTTGCTAACCGGCAATTTATTGAATATCAAATCCAAGGAGTTTTCAACCGCTTTTTTAAAAATAAAGCCAGGCTTAAAATTGTCTATGACGTTGCTCACAATATTGCCAAATGGGAGCCTTTGGGAGGCAAACAAGCTCTAATCCACCGCAAGGGCGCCACCCGAGCTTTGCCGGCTGGCCATTCAAAAAACCCCAAACGTTATAAAAAAACCGGCCACCCGGCGATCATTCCTGGCAGCATGGGCACTTCTTCCTTTGTCCTGGTTGGTCTTCCTGGTGCTTCCGAAACTTACTTTTCTGTTAACCATGGTGCCGGCCGGGCCATGAGCCGAAGAGAAGCCAAGGAAAAAATTAGCCAAGAAGAATTTGAAAAACAAATGGGTGAAATTGTTTACAATAAACCATTTCAGGTTATCGCCGATGAAGCTCCCGGCGCTTACAAAGACATTAACCTGGTAATTGACACTCTGGTAGAAAGCAAGATTGCCAAAAAAGTTGTCCAGTTGACCCCTTTGGCAGTCATTAAGGGAAGCTAGGCTTGGTCAAGGATAAACAAGAGGGTCAAACTTGCCAAAAGAGCCACCAAAAGATATTCCCAGATTACCCTAAGATAAAGGTCTTTATTTAAGGCATGATGGATCGCTCCCCAAAGAACATAAGCTACGGCAGTTAAAAAAACAATTAGCTTTTGAATCGGCCGGCTATAGCCAAAAAATAAAAACAACCCCAAACTAATTGCCAAGATCGAAAAAAGAAGCAAATAATCCTTAACCTTATATTCTTTAACTAACTCTTCAAACATTTTTCCTCCTTTATAAAATTGCTCCCGGGTGAGTTAACAGGGCAGCCAAAAGCAAGGTTCCAATTAAGGCTAAATGAGCTAGATTTCGGCCGGAGAGCCGAACCACTTTCTTGCGATAAACTAAAACCCAATCAAGAGCCAGGGCCCCAAAAAGAAATCCCATGACCAAAACCGCTAAGGTCTTGGTTAAGAAAAAAGGCGAAAAAAGAGGCAGGCTGGTTTCCTCTTTCCCGCTTGCCTGATTTAAGACTGTAGTTGTCAAGGCTTTGGGTAAAGATGTCTCTTTTCCAACTCCTCCTTTTTCACCCTTTTCTTCTGTTGATAGGGCTTTGCCTAACTCAGGAGAGGATCCTTCTTGAGTTTCTTGGGGGAGAAGGGAAACCGGTTCCGAAACAGGCGCCGGGGTGGGTGTTCCAAAAAGCTGAACAACCAAAGTGGTCTCAATTCCTTCCAAAGTCCCGTCAACTACTGCCAAACCAATCTCTTCATAACGGCTGTTTAAGACATTATCCCTGTGGGTAGGAGAAGCCATCCAGGCCTCAACAACGGCTTCAGAAGTGTAAAAATCCCGAGCCAAATTTTCACCGGCGAAGAGGTAATTATAGTCCGCTTCATGGAAAAAAGCCCATGGATCACGGCCTGAAGGGGAAACATGAGCCCAATAATCAAAAGCAAACATGTCCCCCGCCTTAGATAAGGCGGCTTGGGTTAAATTGGGGTTGTATCTTAAGGGCGGCAAGCCGTTTTCCAACCGTTTCTGATTAGTCAGCTCAATTACTCTCTCAGGAGAAACATCTGAAGCATAACCGAGAACATGAGGAGAGACGAGAATAAAAAAATTCAGGCCGAACTGGCCAATAAGAAACAAAGCTACCAAAATCGATAAAGACGAAGGGTGAAGCAAACGGGCCTTGTAGTTGTTGCCCTTATGAGGAATGAAAAAGTGGTGCAACCAATTGAGCAGGTGTTTCATCAATTTTCATGATAACATTACTCGGCTTCCGGTTGCAATTTTGCTTTAACCACATATCTTTGGGAATCTAAAAAACCAGTGCAGGTATAAAGAGTAAGAACCGGATCTTCGGTAGAAGATAAAACTTCTATCAAATCAGGCGAAACCGTCTTAGTTTCAACAACTTTATAAATAAACTCTTCCCCTCTCTTATTAGAGAGCTTAATCTCGGCTTCCTTCTCAAGCCACCTGATTGGACCAAAAAGACTATTTTTGTTATGGCCATAGATAATAACATTGCCTTCTCTTCCGGGAATCCCGGAGCCTGAAAGATAGGACGCTCCTTCCCTTGATATCTGCCAGATATCATCTTCTACCCTGGCAGGAAAAACAGCCAAATCAACTCCTGTGTTAGGAATTAAAATTTGAGCGGGTAACAGCTCCTCACTAACCTCGGTTAGCAGTTCCGGGGCTTGAGAAAAAGAAAGAATGTTTTGGCGGGACTTTTGATAGGCCTTAAAAGAAAAGGCAACAAAAAAGAAAAAGAAACCAAAAGAAAGGAAGATTAGGCCAGTTTTTCGGCGGGAAATAAAAGTCTTAAACCAACACCGCTGCATACACTACCCATTATAAACAAAAGGTAAATAAGATTCTCACCGAAGCTGCCGGTATCAGCTAAAGTCGTTGCCCCCAAAACCCGGCTTCTGCCCAAAACTTCACCGGTGCAAATCTCATTAGAAAGATCACCAGGCATACAATCATTAATAGCTCGAACCGCAAAGCAATAATCAGCACCTGGATCCAAACCGCCAACATTATATGAAGTCACCTTGCCAGTGTTGTCAACTCCGTAAAGATAGTCTCCTAAGGATAAGCCATAGGCAATCTGGTAATGGGTCACCGGCTCTACCGCTGTCCAGACTAAATCAACTGAGGTAGAAGGCGTCACACTTAAAAGGATCGGGGCCGGAGGCTTCATTGCCCCGCAAGACCACGGTCCGCCCGCATCTCCAGATGGGCCGCCATTGCCGCCATTACCACCATTGCTAGGTGGTGGCGAAGTGGGGGTGGGGGTTTCTCCTTGACATTCACAACCTGTTTCTTCAGGACAAGCTGGGTTTCGGCAAAAACCGTGATATGGCTCCAGTTCATCTCTGCAACCAGCTTCGTTCGGTTGCTCATTACAACCTGAAGGCTCTTCGCAATCAACAGTACATTGTTCTGACCAAAGCTTCCCTTCGCCTGGGTGGCAAAAACGTTGGTAAGCTTTAAACATGTAATTCCCGCCACTCTCGGGATTAAAAGTCAAGTTGGCACAACTTTCACTTTTTAGGGCGGGAACTGTCCCGGTATAAACCTTAGTTCCCGATTTTGGATTCCCTGAGAGGGCATACCAAACTTCATAATCCACAGTCCCTTGCATGTCGCCATCGCCAGTATTACAAATTTCAGCGGTAATTTCTTCACAGTTGCCAAAACAAGCACCTTTGAATTCTAGCGAAGACCTGTCCCAGCAGACAGGGCATTCTCCGCAACATTCTTCACAAATCGAATCGCAATCACCGTGACAAATTGACCCATTTTGGGGTATGGCAAGAACCATGCCGGCCACCAAAAAGAACAAGGCCAAAAAGGCCAGGCTTGTTTTGATTAGTCTTGAAGAGATTAAGCTGATCATTGTCTTGAAGGCAGGGGCTATCTGAAAATCAGCAGTTGGCCTATATTATATATCCAAAAGTCAGTTTGTCAAGTCAGAGTTAACTTAAAAAAGAAGCCAAGCTCATCAAAAAGGAGCGGAAAGCAGCTGACCTTGCGCCAATGAATCCCCTGCTGGCAGATAAGACTCCCGCCAGTTCTCTTCTCCTCTGGTAACCTTTGGCGGAAAAATAGGCGCCTAAAGAGCCAAAAAGAAGCACCCATAGTTTTTGTTCTTGGGTCATTCCCGAAGAGGCGGCTATCGCTCCCAAGGTTTCGCCACCACCCCCAGTTTCCTCAACCTCTTGGACTCCGGCCAGAGGGAAAGAGCTGCCAGCGCCAATTTTAAAAGGCGTCTCTGCTGATGCTGAAATCAGCTGATCATCAGGGCCAACATATCCGGTTACCACGGCTTGAGCTAAATAATCTCCGGGTGCTGATTCTTCGGAAAGAACCAGGCCGGTGGTTAATTTAACCCCTTTGCCGGCATCAATATCACCCAGATCAAAAGTTCCCCCGCCCATGTCCACCCCATCTTTGATTAAGCTAATCATTACTTGAGCATCATAAACCCGACCTGTTCCCGGATTTTTGACCACCGCAAAAAAGGTAATCGTGTCGCCTGGAAAAACATGGGTACCGACATTATGGGTAAGACTGACTTCTAAAAGGCCTCCTTCTTGGCGGGCTTCTGAGCCTGATTCTTCTTGATCTGAAGAAGTGTTTTCAACGACCGGCTCCTGGGAGGTGGCAAAAAGGCTAGCACCGCCGATATCCCCATTTAGAAAACCGAAAATATTAACAAAGCCCAAAAAGCCGAACGAACGGATGAAAGAGGAGTTGACAAAATTAATAATTGAAACAGCGCTGTAGGCATTGCCGGTTTCAATCTTGCCTTCCCCGCCACTGATTGAATTTCCTCCGGTATCAGCCTCTGAAGAAACATTGTTGACAACACAAGCCTTGTTATCAATCAAAACCGCATCAGAGCAGGTTGAACAGCTACCGCTCCCCCCTGAACTGGTTGAGCTTAATGACAAATTTCCTCCCCCGGCAGAGGCCTCAAGATCATCCAAGCCTACAAAGTCGCCCAACCAATAACCAAAGGTGTTGATAAATAAATAGCGAAAAGTCGCGTCAACAAAGCTGGTGTTAACAATATTAACCAGGTTAACCGCGCTTGAAGCATCGCCGGTGATAATGGTCCCGCTCTCATTAGTGGTGATCAGATTTTGACCGGTGATGGCTGAAGAGGTAACGCTGTTTTCCACCTCCGCCTTGTTTTCAATCTTCACCACTCCACCGCAACAACCGGTCTCATCAGAAAATTCGGGCAAGAGAAGATTGCCATCAACGCCCCCAAAAATATTAATCGTTAAGACATGGATGGTGGAATCAATCATGGTTGTGTTGACCTTGTTAAGAAGGGAAACGATGGAGTAGGCATCACCGGTGTTAATCACCGCTTCCTCACCTTCCTCAATTAAATTCTGGCCGGTGTCGGCTAAAGATACAATCTCGTTTGAAAGATAGGCAAAGCTCTGATTATCAATCACGGCAACATTAACCACCGGTTCTTGATGATTGTTTTGAACAAAAACATTCTCGGCAATTGCCAGAGAGGTGATAGATAAATCAAGATCCCCGTCTTGAGGAACAAAAATATTTAAAGTTTGATACAGAACCTGGGAATTAACCTCAGTGGTGTTAACTGAATTTTCTGCTTCAACTACGGAAAGGGTATCGCCTGTTTCAATCACAACAGGCTCTGGAGAGGGGGTGGGGGTAGGCGTTTCTTCTGCGGCGCTTTGAGTTGCTTCCGGTGAAGCCGAAGCAGTGGCTACCAGGGCTATTGTCGGTGTCGGCTCGGGCGATTCAATAGAATTTTCACCGGTAAGGGCAGTGGAATCAATCTCATTGGTCACTTCCCCTTCGTTTTCCACTTCAAC
>DATLAM010000007.1:0-7885 GCA_035527435.1 Bathyarchaeia archaeon | reverse complement strand
GAAAACGGCTTCACTGCCGCCACCCTTTTGCCTGACACGCCCATTACCTATAAAATTCCTGGCCAGCCCCCTTACTCGCCCCGAAATTACGACAATCAATTTCATGGCCGGGTCCCTCTTAGAATAGCCTTGGCCTCCTCTTATAATGTTCCGGCAGTAAAAGTCCTTTCCTCTTACGGGGTAGACAAGATGATTGACCGGGGCCAGGCCATGGGAATCACTACCTGGGATGAGCGCGATCGGTTCGGCCTTTCTTTAACCTTAGGCGGCGGCGAGGTAAAAATGGCTGATCTGGCCGTGGTTTACGGCACTTTGGCTAATTTGGGCAAACGGGTTGATCTTAATCCCATTTTAGAGGTAAGAGATTATCATGGCAACTTGTTGGAAGAACCGATTGTTAAAAGCTTACAAGTTATCTCTCCCGAGGTAGCCTATCTGCTGACTGATATTCTCTCCGACAATGTTGCCCGAACCCCGGCCTTTGGTCCTTATTCTGTTCTTCATCTTCCCAGCCATCCCCATCTGGCAGTTAAAACCGGCACCACCCAAAATTTAAGAGACAACTGGACAATTGGCTACAGCCCTGATTACCTGGTGGCTGTTTGGGTGGGCAACAATGACAACACGCCGATGAGTTATGTTGCTTCAGGCATCACCGGTGCTTCCCCGATTTGGCACCAGATTATGAGGACTTTGCTAAAAGATATTCCTGATAAAGAATTTCCCCGGCCCGAGGAATTGGTTAAGGTGGAAATCTGCCCGATAACCGGCAGCCTGCCTTGCGAGGGTTGCGGAGGCAAAGAAGAGTATTTTCTCTCTGATACTCAACCTGAAAAGTACTGTGATCCTGACCAAATCAACCAAATCAAGGAGAACCAACTTCAAGCTCCCAGACAATCTGAGTAATTTTGGGAAGCACTTCCAAAGCTTCGGTTTCTTGAGCATCTTTAGACATAATCACCAAAATAAAGGGTTTTTCAGCAAAGACTACCCCAGCATCAGAAAAAGTTCTTGCGTCCGTACCGATTTTGTGGGCCACCCGAATGTTTTCTGGCACACCAGCCGGAATCCGGTCTTCAAAAGCGGTTTTTGTTAAAAAGCCCAGGATTTCTTCTTGATGCTCTGGAGTTAAAATCTCTCCTTTTAAAAGTCTTTCAAAAAAAAGGCCCATCTCTTTGGGAGTGGTTTCATTTTTCTTCAAAGAAGTTTTTCTCATCCCCAAATTGCTAATTGTTACCCCAATCTGATCTTCTCCTAAAATCTGAACTAAAACGTTAAAGGCGGTGTTGTCAGACTGGTTGCCCATCAGCTCCGCCAGTTTCCGGTAAGTGTAAACCGTGCCGGTTGGGGCTGACTGGACAATCCCGGCCCCGCCTCTTTTGTCTTCCTCCTTCAGGCTATATTTTGCCTCCAGATTGATCTTCTTATCTTCCGCTTGCTGATAAAGGCTGAAAATGACCGGCAGCTTGATCAAGGAAGCGGCCGGAAAAATTTGATCTTCGCTGATTCCATAACTTAAGTTATCCTCTAAATGGGAAACATAAAAACCGTAACTGCCCTGAAGGCCGGCGGTTGCCTTTTCAAACTTTTCAATCACCGATTGGTAAGCCCCATCCCCTGGCAAAGAAGAAATTACCCGGGGTTCAAGGAATTGACGAAAGCTTTTGGGAACCTCGGTTTTTAAATAGAAAAACAGGCTTCCCAAAACCGTAACCAAGAAAAGGCCTACGATGGTCAACCGGTTATCCAGTTTTGATCTGGTTTTTTTTCCTTTTGGGGCGTATTTGAGTTTTTTAATGCCCGGAAGAGTTTTCTGCTCTCCCTCTCTATCCATCAATTTTGCCTCCTTTTTTTGCCAAAAGCCGGTGATGAATTTTAAAAGCGATTTTGGGTAATTTTTCAAGCGAAAAAAAGTCCACGGCGGAAATTTCCTTATCTTTTCCTAACTTCCCCTTTTTTATTTTGGCTTGATAAACAAAACCTAAAATTATTCCCCGGGGATCATCATCAATCATCTCCAGATGAGCAAGTTTTTCAATTTTAATCTTGAGACCGGTTTCCTCTTTTACCTCCCGGACAGCGGTTTCTTGGGGCATTTCCCCAAATTCAACAAAACCGCCGGGTAATTGCCATAAGCCTTTTTTAGGAGTTTGATTTCGCTTTACCAGTAAAACCTTATCCCCTTTGCAAATCAGAACCGTGGCGCTTAAAAAGGGATGAGGATAATAAACCCAGCCACAACCAGGGCAAAGGTGGCGCCTGGTTTGATCAAAATCTTTTCTTTTAACCAACCTTGTGCCGCACAAAGGGCAAAAGGAATATTTTGGCGTTTTCTTATTTTCAGCCATTTTTTAGCAGGTAGTGTGAATCAGGGCGTTAACTTTTTTGCCTTTCCCGGTTAAACGATTGTATTCTTTAACGGCTTTTTGACTTTTAAAAATCCGCAGTTTTATTTTATTTTCCTCGCAGGCCTTCTTAAAATCCTCAGCTACTTTTAAAACCCCATCCCTGCCACTGGCAATAATCACTATCTCCGGCTCCCCGGAAAGAAGGGCCCGGGTCTCCCAATCGCCGATCCGGTGAGTGGTCCCAAAAAGCTTGTTTAGTTTTTCAGTGTTTCGGGGAATAATTTGATCGCCAATCAAAAGCACCTGATGATAGGTTTGGTTGTCAATTTTTACCTTTCCCCAGGAAAGCTTGTCAATCTTGGTTATTTTTACCTCCCCTGATTTGGTCTAAGACCGCATTAACTTTTTCCTGAAGATCTTTCTTGGTCCCATTATTTTCCACCCTAAAATCAGCCAAGCTGACTGTTTTTTCTACCTGCTGGCTATATCCGTTCGCCCCCTTAAACTCATAATCATCCATCTTTTTAAATTTTTCCCAGGTTAAAATGTCCTGATCATCACTGCGGGTAGAGGAAAGCTTCCGCTGATAGCGAAGCCGCTGGCTAGCCACCATCGCCAAAAGATAAAGGTTTTTTTGTTTTTTTAAAAAGGTCACTTCCGCCGGGTGCCTGATACTGGAAATAATCAATTTCTCCTGGCCGCTTTCCATCGCCTTTTTCCAGGCCTTTTTAGCCCAATAATCATGGCCCTCTTCTTTTCTTCTTTTGTTGGCCATCTTTTGAATCTCCTCCCGGGTAAAATCAAGGTTGCCTTTTCTCTTAAGGACCTCTCTTATCTGGTCAGATAAGGAAAAATTAACAAAGCCGCGCTTTTCTAAAAATTCAATCGCCGCATCTTTACCAGCACCTATTTGACCAACAACGCCAATAACAATTTTTGTCATCTTTAGAGGTGATGATAAACACCAATTACGGGTATTTTATAACTTTTTGCAGCCTTTTCAAAATCTAACCCGACCTGGCCTAAATAATTAGGATCCTTAAGCTGCCCTTTTTTAAACTGGGGCAAAAGCTTAGGATAGTGTTTTGCTAAAACCTTAATTAAATTTAGCCAATTATCGCCCCTGACATTTAAAGTCTCCGCCATGGCGGCATCAATCTTGTAACGGGTCGCTTTAAAAATTGCCTTAAAATCAGTAAAACATGGCAGGACTGGGCCGACATGAATGTAAGTCTTGATACCTGAATCATGAAGTTTTTTTAAGGCCTTAGCTTTTTCTTTGGGCAAAGCAGCCAAAGGCTGGAAAATTCGCGTTGCTTTCTCATCCATGGTAATAAAGCTCATCCCCACATTTAAACTTTTGAATTTTTTCAATAAATCAATGTCCCGTATCACTAGCTTTGATTGAGTTAGAATGCTGACCGAAAAAGAGAACCGGGAGAGTATCTCTAAAATCCTTTTGGTAATCCTGTATTTTGCCTCCGCCGGCTGATAAGGATCGCAAACCGATGAAAGGAAAATATCTGGTTTGCCCTTTAACCTTTTAAGATCTTTGATTAAAACCTCAGGGGCGTTGATTTTAACATCAACAAAGCTGCCCCATTTTTCCTGATCATGGCCGGTATAGCGCCGCATAAAATGGGCATAACACCAAACGCAGCCATGAGCACAGCCAATGTAGGGATTGATGACATAATCACAGCCAGGAAGCTTGGTTTTGGAAAGAATAGTTTTACACCGAACCTCGCGGATTTTCATTGATCCCTCTTTTCATTTGCCAAACTAAAAGCCAAATCAAAAACGGGATGGCGCCGGCAACCACAATCCATCCCCTGGCCACTGTTAGTTGAGTGAATTTTTCAAAAAGAAAAAATAGAATCAGATAGCTTAAGAGTCTTCCTAGTCCCAAAGCCGTATCTCTGGTAATCATATAATCATACTTCTCTTGCCAAGAACGGGAGTCAGCATCAATCGCCCGAAAATAAAGCGTGCCCAAGGTCACCTGAAGAAGGGGGCTGAAAGAATTTATGATCAAGCCGGTAAAAACAAGGACCAAAACAGTTGGCCAAAAACCTAAAAGGACTGAGCTGAAAACAATCGCCAAAGCCCCAAGGAAAGCCAGGCTTATCCTTTTCTTTTCGGTAATCGCCCTTGCGGCTCCAAAGCTCCCAATGGCGGCGATAATGCCCATTGCGGTTTGGAAAGTGCCAACTAAAAACTCATTATTAGCAAGAATTAAATAGGTAAAAATGCCAATTAAAACCCCAAGAGAGACATCATAAAGTCCGGTTAAAAACTGCTGACCAAGAACCAGCCTCCAGGGTCGATTAATTTTAATTGAAGAAAAAATTGTTTCCGGGGAAAATTTTGTTAAATATAGTCTCTTAAGTCTAAAGGAAAAATAGGCGGTGATACTGAAAATTACTGAGGTAATAAAAAACAACAAGTAGTAGCCCAGAAATTGATTGGGGACAAAAATTTCTCCTAAAACAATTATTCCTCCACCGATGACCGGCCCTGCCATGCCAGCTAAAGTGACCCAAACCCCAACCGTGCCAAAATAATAATCTCTGTTTTCATCATGGGTAAAGACATACTGAAGTAAGTTAAGGCCTGACCAATAGAAGCCACTGGCTACTCCTTTTAAACAGCCAAGAGGAATAACCCAAAAAATTGCCTTTTCCCTTAGGAGAAGAAGGGAGAAATAAAACAAAACAGAAAACAAAAGTCCCATTCTGATCCCAAAGGCAGAAGAGCGTTTTTGAAAGAGATAGGCGCTGAAAATATAAACCACGACTAAAAAAAGAATATGGAAAAAATTAAAAACTACAAGAGGAGTAAAATCAAAAGCCTGACGCCAAAGAAAAATGTTAACAAAAACCCCTGCCAACGAACCCGAAAAGGTGGCCAAAAATTGAATCCAAATCAAGTTTCGTGTCTCGGGTGGAAAGTCTCTAAAAATCAAAAAGGACCCTTTTTGATTTTTAAGTCTCTGTAAAAAAGACCATAAAGAGACAGGCCTATCCTGAACCTCGCGGATTTTCATTTCCGAAGCCTAGGGTTTTTGAAAATCTTGCCATGGCCGGGAACAATCCAGTCAGCTATCTTTAGAATCTTTCTTCGGCTCTCCTTAAGCGCTTTTTTATCCTTAACATAAGGGTCTTTTTGTTTTAGAAGAACATCTAAGCTAGAAGTGTCTTGTTTTTTCTCATCCGCCCACCAAAAAACATCACCAGCAACAACCATCGTTCCTCTCTTCGTTGGCACTACTAAGGAAGAATGAGACTTTTCGTGGCCTGGAGTCCGGATAATTTTTAAATTTGTTCCCGGCACCTTCCCCTCATGCTCATATTCCTTATCCCCATCATATACAAGCTCGTCATCTAGGGATTTGGCCTTTGGAAAGATGCCAGAAAGATAATTGTGATCAGGATGAAAGTGAGTCATTAAAACAAAGTCTATATCTTCGAGCTTTAATCCCCCTTTGGAAAGTCTCTCTAAAAGAAGCTCTCTGTTAATTCCCGGATCAACCATAATATTTAATCCCTTTTCTTGAACCAAAACAGTTGTCGAGCTGGCAATCCAACCTTCTTTTGTCTCCTTAGCGTATCCTTCAATTAAAACTTTAACTTTCGCCATTTTTTCTTGGATTAATATTGATGATATAAAGCGGGGCCTTTGCCTCCAGCAAAGACAGCTTTTCTTCTCTCATCGACTCTAATTCTCGCTGGTATTTTAATTCCCCTCTCCAATCATACCACCACTGTTCGTCTGCAAAGACGAATGAGCTCTCAGTGGTGAGAATTACTCCTACGCCCCATTTACTATCAGCTGTTTTTTCAGCAGCTTCTCTAGAAAGAAATAAGGCGCTTGCTCTCCTTATCTGCATATCCCGGATAGCCAGGAACATCCTCTGAGGCGGATTACCCGCGCTTCTAAAATATATCGACTCCGCCTCCCTGGCTCTATGCATAACTTTCTCTGTAAAAGACTCTTTCCCAGATTTCTCCTTGCCCGCCTGATGCAATTCAAGCAAAGTCCTTTTAAGCTCTGTATACTGCCTAAATCTTTCATTCTCTTCATTAATCTCCGCCATCTCTATTATCTCCACGCCTTCTGCCCCTGATTTTTCTTGTAAGAGTTCTTCCATTCTAGAAAAGCTCGTTCTTAATTCTCCTTCCAAATCTCTTCCTTCTCTTTTATAAAGATTTTCTACTGAGGGAATTATCCAGTCGTGGCCAGCAAAAATCTGAAGACCAACCTTCCAACCACCCTCTTTTAAAATGCCTGCTACTTTAAAGGCTGTCTCTAATTCTTCTTTTCTTGCCCTTGATAATTCCTCATTAACCAAGCCCGTTTCCCAGTTAATATCAGGGCACAAAATCATTTGAATAACAACAGGCTTTTGAGCCCCAAGGCATTCAATTAGCCTTTCTCCCAGGTTCTGATACATTTCTTTTTTGTCTCTCGACGTCGTTTCAAGTCCAGCTATCTTGACTAAAACCTGATGAGTTAGCTCTTTTGTTTTAGGACCAGTTTCTTCTCCTGTCATAAATTCGGTTTTTCAATCTTTTCTACCTTTCTAGTTGTTTTTGCTTCTTTGGGGTCGGGCGGGGTGGAAAACCAAGCGTCTAAAATTTCTTGGGCGACTTCCTCGCTGGTCAGCCGATAGCTTAATGCTAAGATATTGGCATGATTCCAAGTCCTGGCTCCTTCAGCGGTTTTGGCATCAGCGCATAAGGCGGCTCTGATGCCAGGAATTTTATTGGCAACAATGGAAACCCCGGTGCCGGTCCAGCAAAACAAGATTCCTTCATCAACTTCTTTTTTGGTCACTTTTTCCGCCACTTCTTTGGCAGCGCCAACCCAATCAATTCCAGATTTTCTTAAAGCCCCACACAAGATAGTTTTATGGCCGCGTTTTTTCAATTCTTTTAAAACAAAATCAGTTAAATGATTTTGTTCATCTGAACCAACTGCAATTTTCATTATCTTTAATTTTACCACAAAAATTTTAACAAGGAAGTTGTCACAGGATTTTCGGATTTTCTTCGGTGGTGGTTTTTGGCAAGTTTGCTGGTTAACTTATCTGCTCAATTTTGAGTTCTTTTCCCAACCAACCTTGAATTTCACCCTCGCTTAAAAGGCCGGGTTTGGCCCCGACTTTGGTGACCACGGAAGCGCCATTGGCTAACCCTAGCTTAAGTGACTTCTCCAGGGAAAAACCTTTAACTAGGCCTGTAACAAAACCGGTTGAAAAGCCGTCCCCGGCCCCCAATTCATCAACCACCGGGGTTTTGAAGGCTTGACCAAAAAGATGTTTGTCCTTGGTTAAAAGATGGGCCCCTTTTCGGCCTTGGGTAACCACCACCATCTTTGGTCCCAAGTGGCTAATCTTGGTAAAAATGGCCTCTTCTTCTTTTTCGCCGGTAAAAAGAGTTGCTTCCTCTAAATTTAAAATCAAAGCCTCAACTTTAGGGAAAAGGGGAAGTAGTTTCTCAGGCTGCTTAAGCTCACGACTGCCAGGATTAAGGGCC
>DATLAM010000006.1:0-2826 GCA_035527435.1 Bathyarchaeia archaeon | reverse complement strand
CCCTTTTAAGCCCCTAAGCCTCCCTTTTAAGCTCTTAAGCTCCTTTGCCGTCTCCACCATCCGTTTAAACGCCCCCTTCTTACCCCTTATAAGATCATGAATTTTTTCCGGCCCGTCACAGGAGAGACTGATGGAAAAAGTTGTTTTGGGGTTTTGACTGACTATCTTTTCAGTTTCGGAAACAATTCTCTCTGTTAGGTAACCATTGGTGGGAATGGAAAGATGCCGCACCTGATTGTTTTTAACAAAGATTTTAACGATCTTTCCCAAATCAGAGCGTAAGAACGGCTCACCCCCGGTTAAGGAAAGCCATAAAAGCGGCCCCATTGAAGAGGAGATTTTTTCAATCTCCTCCAAACTCAGCTCCTTGTCTTTTTTATTTAAGTTTTGCCAATAAAAGCAATGCTCACATCTTAGGTTGCATTGGGAGGTCACATAAAAGATAAGATGCAAAGGAAGACCCCCATGTTTGACAACTCTTGGTAAAAACGGCAAATAAGTTCTCATGACCAGCTCCTAGAGTTTAATTTTATTTAAATTTTACTAGATTTTAATTTTACTGGAATTCTACTAGATTTTAATTTTAATTGGTTTTTTAGCTGATTTGGCCATTGGCCAAACAATTTGTCTTTGATCTTTTTTACCAGAATAATAATCAACCAAAGCTAAAAACTTAATCACCATTTCCAAAAAAGCAAGGCCAAGATACCACCACCAGCGCTTTTTATCCTTTAAAAGCTGCCTCCACCAATACCCGGCAACAAGCCCAACCTTTTCTGATTCTACTTTTTTACCCCAGCGCTTTTGAATCAGAAGATGGCCAAGATGATTGTTTCTTCGCCGGGCAAGATATTCCTTAAGGTTTGTTGGCCCCCGATTATAAGCAATTGCCTGGGGTTCAAAAACAAGCTTAAGTCCAGCTTTTTTAACCATCATCTCAATCTCGGCCTCATCACAAATCGTTTCCTTAGGCAATCTTTCAAAAACCCGGCGCCAGGCAGTCACCTCGCCCAGCCTGGGATGATCTTGGGCCATCCGGTCATGCAATTGCCAAATCACGTTGTTGGCAAACCCCAAAAAGGTATCGGCTTTATTGGTGGAGACAATTTTAGCCCCGACCATGCAGACCCTCTTAT
The DNA here is from genome assembly GCA_035527435.1 of Bathyarchaeia archaeon. Lineage (GTDB taxonomy): Bacteria > Patescibacteriota > Microgenomatia > PFEM01 > DATLAM01 > DATLAM01. Next base: position 1,690 of record DATLAM010000006.1, on the reverse strand, counting down.
CAGCAAAATGACGCACCAGGTTTTCCAAAGCCTTGTCCTTTAAAAGAAGATCACCACCCACCATGACCACCACCTGGCTTTGATCCTTTTTTAAAAAATAGTTGATGGCTGAGGCTTTACCTTCTCTTTTCTTCTGGGTTAAAAGCTTGATTTTTTTATCCTTTTTCCCCCAGGCCTTAACCAGGTCTTGGGTCTGATCAGTACACCCGGAAGCCACCACCACGATCCTCTCCAGTTTACCCTTTAAAAGCTTTTGTTTGACCAATGAGGTCAACAAATTGGTGATATTGGCGGCCTCATTGTAGACAGGCACTAAAACGGTAAATTTAATTGCCATGGTTTTAAAAAGACTTATCTTGGTTTGCGGGCAACAATTAAAAGATTATCCTGGGAATTTTCTTTTTGAAGGATTAAAGGTTTAAAGACTTTATAAAGAAGGTTTACCCGCCATTGGGGAGAGAAGGGGAGCCGTTTTCCTAAAAGAGCTTTTGAAAATTGGGTGGGTAAGGCCAAAGGCAGGAAAAGCTCGTAAATGACCACCGTTTTTAAAGAAAGAGTGCCCTGAAAATGGGTGATTTCAAAACCGGCTTTTTGGGTCAGGCTCTTCCATTTTTTCGGGGAATAGATTGCCTCATGGTTGAAGGCCTGATTGTAAAGATAGAAATAAAAATCTGCCAAGCTGCCAAGACCTATTTTTTCAAATACTCTTGGAAAAAGGAGGGAATTTCTTAAGTTAAGGGTGGGAACAGTGAAGATGAAAAGGCCGTCTTTTTTTAAAACCCGGTAAACTTCGGAAAGAACCTTTTTAATGCCCCTGATGTGTTCTAAAACGCTGATGGAAATGACGGTCTTGAAAGAGTTGTCTGGAAAGGGTAAATTGCGGGCATCAGCTTCAAGAGCCTTTTCATACTTTCCGGCCTTGATCGCCTTAAAAATCTCCTTCTTGGAGATATCTATTCCCATGGTGATTTGGGAGTCAAAAAAGACTCCGGCAAACTCGCCAAATCCGCAACCAATATCCAAAACCGAAGAATCGAAATTGAATTTTTCCAGGGCCCGGGCTTCATTAGCGCGCCAAAGAGCATGGGAAAGAGGGGCAACCTTTAGATATTCTCTAAAGTAGTCGGCCATAACAATTTTTCAAAATTAAAGAGGCTAGGCCGTTTCAGAATAGCAGAATAAGTTGTCTTTGTAAATCAAGTTGACTTGCTGGTTTTTAAGATGATAGGATAAAGGTGTGAAGAAGCTCTCTTTCTCAAAATTGAAAGCTCGCTATCTGATTCGGGCGGCGTTAGTTTGTTTGGGAATTTTTTTTGCGGCTGCGGTTGTCTTTTATTGGTTTGCGGGAAAACAAGCTGATCAAGTAATAAATGAAAGGATAAAAACTCAGGAGTTGAGCATGGCCCGCTCAAGCGCCCTTTCCCTTTCCGAATTCTTAAAAACTAGAAAAAAAGAACTTCTTCTTCTTGGCGAATTTGAAGCCATCCAGGCAGGCAGTGAAGAAGAAGGGATGAAGATTCTGACAAGCCTGGCCGAAGAACTTAAGGAAGAGGGTGCGCCGGTGGGTAATATCATTCGGATCAACAAAGAAGGAATAACCGTTTGGGGAGTTAATGTTGCCTTGGGTGAACAAGACGAAAATACCATCGGAGTTGATTTAAGCAGTCTTCCCTGCTTTATTTGGGCCAGA
>DATLAM010000005.1:0-5237 GCA_035527435.1 Bathyarchaeia archaeon | reverse complement strand
TTTATTCTCCCTTAAAAAGGAACGGGCCAAATCATAAACCGGTAAAAAGTGAAAGCTGGCTAAAAGTTCGCCTACATAACCGGTGAGATTGCCAGCAAAATTAAAGGCTAAGTATTTAAAATTATAGCTGTAATCCCCGCTTAGACCATGGGCCTGGGCCACCACATTCCGCAGCCATAAATATTCTCCAACCAGCAAACCAAAAGGCAGATAGGGAATGATTCTCTTAAGCCAGCCTTTTGTTTTGGTAAATTGGCCAAAGACAAGGTCGTAAAAAATGATCAAGAGAGGAAAGGTAACCATTAGTTCGTGAGAGGCAAGGCCTAAAACAAAAGCCAGAATAGAGGCAAGATAAAAAAGTGGTTTCCATTTTTCTTGGTTTTTACGCCAGCCAAGATAGGCCAAAAACCCCCAAAGGTAAAAAAAGCGGGCCAAAAGAATGGAGGTTGAGGAAATCCAAAAAACAGCTTCCCCGTTAACCGGATGAATGAGAAGAAAAAGGCTGCCAATCAAGGCAATCAGTTTTTTCCCGGTTAAGCGAAGAACTAAAAGATAAGCCCCCAAGACACAGCCAAAATGGAGGCCAAAACTAAACAGATGGTAACCGGCAGGGTTTAAGCCGAAAAAGGGCTTAACCAGCAAAAAGTAAGTTTTGGCAAGAGGCCGATAGAAAAAACCCTCAGCAGAAAGGAAAAACTGAGAAATATCTTTCTGGCTTGAGGTTGCTGCCCATTTAAGCCAAGTAAAATCATCGCCAACGAAGTAATTGGCCAGCCCGGAAAATAAAACTAAAAAAGTTAAAAAGGCAAGAAAAACAAGAGGGACAAGCGGCCAATTGATAACCTCCATTGCCTCTTTAATTAACGGTCTTCTTTTAGGCAAATAGAGGCTGATCGTTCCGGCCGTGATGCCCAATAAAATCCAAAGATTAAAAGCCACTTTTGAAGCTTCAAAAACATCTATCAAAACCGCGTTAAGCATCAGTCCTAAAACCCCGGCCGTCAAACCAATAACCAGGCTTCTCCCCAAGGGAGCGGTGATTTTGGCCAGAGCCTGTTTGGCCAAAAGCCCAAGGCTGAAGAAAAGACCCAGGAAGGCAAAAAAACCTAAAAGGCCTGTTTCTCCTAAAGCTCTCAGATAGCTGTTGTCGGTGCCTAAATCAATTGAAGAGTAGCCTGAGCCTAGAAACGGATTGCGCTGAAAAGCCCTGTAGGCTCGAGGCCAGGTTCCCTGAAAACGGGTGGTAAAGGAAATATCGTAAACAATCGCTCTTCTAATTAAAAATTGGCCCGAGATGGTGGCAATTTCCGCTGATCTGGAGGCAGTCCTTAATGACTTTCTAATCAGGGCCACCTGAGTTGCTTCCGGGGGTTTAGTTTCAATAATCGGCAAAGAGATAAAGCCGGTCCCTAAAGGCAGATCTTCTTCTATCAGAGGTTGTTCTTCTTCCTTTTCAACGGCAGCGATCGGCTTGCCGGTTTTAACATCATAAACGACCTCCTCAATCCTAAAGGTTTTCCCAAACCGGCCGGCTCCGGTCAGATAACTCATCAGGAAAACACTGATTAAAACCACCGGAATGATTAGCCATTTCTTCCTTTGAAGGTAAAGGACTAAGGAAATAGCCACCAGATAAACACCGAAAGAAATCCGCGAAGCCGTAAATAAAAGCAGGATAAAGCTGGCAAAAACAAGCAAAAAGAGAAGCAGCCGGTGAAGGTTCTTTTTTAAACTAAAAATTAAGCTGCCAAAAAGGGCAATGGCCAAAACAAGATAGGCAGCCAAATCGTAGTGGCCGGCAAAGGTAGAGCTGATTCGGGCTGTTTCAGGCAAATGGATGGGAATCCCCTTGGCAAACTCTTCATTCATGGTCAGAAAGGCCGGCAAGCCAAGAAATTTTTGGCCAAAACCATAAAGACAAACCCCTGCCAGAGCAACCGCCGCTGCGATTAAATATCTTTTCACCCTGCTTGTGTCCTTAATCGTGGAGGCGGCAATGAAAAAGACAATCATGTATTCAATCCGGCGAAGAAGGTGAAGGATGGCTAAATGAGGGAAAAAATTAGCCAGTTTGTTTTTCAAAAAAAGCAGGGAAAAAAGAACCGAAACTCCTCCTGCCAACCAATAAACTGCAATGGGGATTGTTAAGGGAGCCTTCCAGGTATTTTTTCGCCGCCAAACCTGAACAAGCCAAACACCAACTAAGGCCGCCACCAAGAGGTCTTCAACCCTGATATAAACCCAAGTATTGCTGACATCTAAAAGAGGCAGCTTGGGATATAAGGGAATGAAAAGCAGTAAAATGGCAATGCCGATTTCTAAAATATACTTATCGAGCCAATTTAAAAGCTTGCGCATAAGTCCTTTTCAAGTCTTGTTTATTAAACAAAGCGCCAATCAGCCAAGCCCCAATTGCCTTTGTCTGTAAAAGAAATTTTAACATACCCAGCTGCCAAGGGGCAAAGTGTTTCTGGTAAAAATAAATGAGGCCTTGATAAATTCCTAAAACTGCTTTTTCTTTGCCCAGAGAAGAGCTGCCCCGAACCAAATGATAAATCTCCGCCTCAGGGTTAAACCAAATCTGCCAGCCTGATTTTTTGATCCGGAAGCACCATTCCACCTCTTCCATGTACATAAAAAAATCCTCATCCATCAAGCCCGCCTTTTCAATTGCTTCCCTTCTAACCAACATTGCCGCTCCCATCACCCAATCTGCCTGGCAGGCCTTGCCAGGTGAGGAAAATAAAAAACGATCGCCAGTAGAAAGCCAAAGCAAAACTTTGGGAAGAGTGAAAAAAGAGGCTGCCGAAAGTTGCTTACTACCGTCTTTGTTTAAAAGCTTGGGAGCAATCACCCCAGCCTGAGGATGTTTTTTGGCAAAGCTGATCAGTTCGGAAAAGGGGCTGTCTTTAAGGATCGTGTCTGAATTTAAAAGAAAAAAATATTTTCCCCTGGCCTTTTTTATTGCCTGATTATTGGCCTTAGCAAAACCAAAATTTTTCTTATTCTCAATTAACGAAAGCGGCTTTTTTTGGTTAATGAGGCTTTTGACTGTTTCGGGCGAGCTATCAGTTGAACCATTGTCCACTACGATAACCTCAAAATCAATTCCCTTAGTCTGGTTAAAAATCGATTTCAGACAATTATTAAGAAGGTCCTTCGTATTGAAGCTAACAACGATAATTGATAAATCCATTATTGAAAAAGCCTTGCCCGCCCCAGTCGGTAGCGCAATTTAGCCACCCTTCTTTCCCCAATCTCTTGAGCAGGGACACCGCCAACAATTTTTTTGGGAGCAACTTCTTTGGTAACCACCGCTCCGGCAGCAACAACCGCTCCCCTGCCGACTTTTACTCCCGGCAAAATAATCGCCCTGGCGCCAATGAAAACATAATCTTCAATTGTCACCGGCTTTTCTATGGGGCGAAACTCTTCATCATGGACATCATGGTGCGAATTGTAAATTAAAACCCGCGAGGCAATATCAACATGGTCGCCAATTTCAAGCGGAGCTCGGCCGTCTAAAAAACAGTGGTCACCAATGATCGTGTCTTCACCTATTTTAACCCCAGCCGGATTAAAGAAGTTACACCACATATGAATAGTTGAACCTTTACCAATCTTCACTCCCGCCAATCGGTAGGTCCAACGCCTGATAAAATGGATCGGAAGATGACCCACTAAGCGAAGCAGCATCAACTTGAACTCAAGAAAAACATTCAACAGCCGGCTAAAAATTTTAGGCATCGCCTCCCTTAAGGTCAACTCTTTCCCCATTCTGTCCTTAAAAAAGACCATTTTTTACTCCTTCCAAGACTTTTAAAGTTTCCTTGGCGCATTTTTCCCAACTGAATCTTTTTGCTTGTCGGTAGCCTTTTTCAATAAGCTCTTCTCTGTTTTTAACTGCTTGTCTTATTCCTTCGGCGATTCCTTCGGCGCTTTCAGGATCAACCAAAATACCTGCCTGGCCAACCACTTCCGGCAGGCTACTAACCTTTGAGGCCACCACCGGGCAACCAAAATGCATTGCCTCCAAAATGGGTAAGCCAAAACCTTCATAAAGAGAAACCAAAACGAAACATTGGGCTTTTTGGTAAAAGGTAGGCAGGTCCTCATCAGGAACAAAGCCGGTAAAAATTACTTTCTTTGTTAAGCCTAATTTTTTAACTTTCTCAAAAATCTCTTGATAAAGCCAGCCTTTTTTGCCCACAATAACCAGCTTGACCTTGGGAAATTCAGAAACAATGAGCTGGTAGGCTTCAATTAATTTAAGCAGGTTTTTTCTTGGCTGAAGGGTGCCCACATACAAAAGATAATCTCCCTCAACTCCGTATTTTTTCAAGCTGGTCTTTTTTTTACCTTTAGACACTTTTAAACCAAGATAGGTAACCTTAGCCTTTTCTGGCGCTAAGTTGTAGTAGTCTATTATAGCATTTCTGGCATGCTGGCTGATGGTCAACACCTTGTCTGCCTTTTTAACTGAACGAGCCGTCCAGCGCCTTAGCTGCCACAAATCCCTTTTTTTAAACATCTGGGGGAAATGAAGGTAGGCAACATCCAAAACCGACATTACCATCGGGCAAGGGGCCCAGCGAGGCAAGTAGTGGCCAGGGGTGAAAAAAACATCGGGTCTGGGCCGATGAAAAAATAAATCTATAGGCAAGCCAAATTGAGTCCAAAATCTTTTTGGTCCTACAACCCGATATTGCCACCAAGGGGCTGGTCTAGGCAAATCAGCCAACGGCTTGTCTTTCAAGTAAACAACCACTTGGGGTTTTAGCTTATATAATGCTCTAAGAAGCTCAAAGGAGTAAATATTACTCCCTACCCGGCGGGGAACATTGGCTTCGTTGCCATCAATGCCAATCAGCATTTACCTCCTGGATAAACCACTTTTAACTTTTGAGCCGGAATTTTTAAAATTCTCATGACGTCTTTTTTAGTTGCCCTAGAGTCGCAAATGACCATGTCGCTTTCTTTTCTCACCCACTCTAGCCTTCTTTTTTGGTTAGCCACAATATCATGGCCACCCCTTGGCTGAAAGCTTTCAGGGAATTTATAAACAATAAGATCATGAATGGTCGTAAACTTTTTAGCTTTGGTTGGTGGCTGAAGCCAATCGGAAGAAAAGAAAACGTCGATCTTGCCAATCAATCTTTCGACAGGGAAAATGTGCAACTTATTCCAGAGAAACTCTAGAAATAAGGGGGGCAAAGAAAAGGTTTTCAAGGTAACCT
>DATLAM010000004.1:0-13131 GCA_035527435.1 Bathyarchaeia archaeon | reverse complement strand
TTTCCCAGCTCTTCTTTTAAGTTGAGTTTTTCAAGCTCGCTTAAAGTCTTTTTCAATTCTTTTTCAACTTCCTCCTCGGTTTCAACAATCTTGCCAAAATCATGAAGGTAAAGTTTGTTGAAAACCTCCACCAGTTCAGCCGGAAGCATCTTAGCCAGCCGGTTGGTTTTTAATTCCTTGGTCTTTTTAAGATACTTTCCCAGGGTTTCTAAGATTGGCTGGAAGCGGGGAGTTTTAACCAAGCTTGAAACTTTCCTCTGGCGCAAAAAAGCCCATTTTTTCCCCTGGAAGGCAAGAGCCAGGAGATGTTCTTCAATTACTTCCCGCCGGCTGGGCTTTTCCCTTCCGTTTTTTACCTCTTCAACAAGGCTTTCTGGTTTTTGTCGGCCTAAAAACTTGTCAATCTGAGCCAAAATTGCCTCTTCGTTAATCTTTAATTTTTCCGCCAGGAGGCTGGTGTAATGAGACCGGACAATCTCATCAGTAATTTTTGCCAAGACCGGAACCAGCTCTTGACCAATTGATCTTTTCCCCTCACCGGTTCGGACATCAAATCGGGAAAAGGCCGAATCAAGAAAATAGTCATAAACCGGCACTGCCTGCTTAACCAGCCCTTTCCAGAGCCGGGCATCTTTTTGGGCCACCTCATCCGGATCTTTGCCCCCTTTAAGCTTGACCACCCTAATGGCCATCCCGGCCTGGTCAGCCACTTCGATCCCCCGCCGGGCCGCCTGGTCCCCAGCCACATCCCGGTCCAAAGCTAAGGTAAGGTTTTGGGTAAAGCGCTTTAAAAGGCTAACCTGGTTTGGGGTTAAAGCCGAACCTTTAACAGCCACCACGTTTTCCACTCCCGCCTGATAAGAGGAGAGTGTATCTAACTCCCCTTCAACTAAAACCGTAAAGTCCGCTTTTTTAATTGCCTCCTTGTTTTGGCGCAAACCATACAAAAGATCGCTCTTATGATAAACCGGGGTTTCCGGAGTATTAATATATTTGGCTTCTGTCTGTTTAGGGTCCAAGGTCCTGCCCGCAAAGCCGGCCACGTTGCCCCGATGATCTTCAAGAGGAAACATTACCCGATCCCGGAAACGATCGTAGTATCCTCTGCCCCTTTCGCTTTTGATCACCAAACCGGCTTTCTCCAGATCGTAAGCCTTGTAGCCTTTTTTGCCGACCATAAATTTCTGGAGCCCGTCCCACATAGCTGGGGCAAAGCCTAATTTGACTAATTGAATCGTCTTAAGGTTAATTCCCCGTCTGACTTTAAGATATTGAAGCGCCTTTCGGCCCACTCTGTGGGAGGTCAAAAGATAATGGTAAAACTCGCTGGCCAAATGGTTGATCTCATACAAAAGGGTTTTTTGCCTTTCGGTTTCTGAAGGCCGATAACTCTTCAGTTTCACCCCGGCTCTTTTGGCTAAAGTCTGCAAGGCTTCACCAAACTCCAAACCTTCTGTTTTCATTAAAAAACCGAAGATGTCCCCGGATTCCCCGCAGCCAAAACATTTAAAGATTTGTCTCTCAGGTGAAACGATAAAGGAGGGGGCATTTTCCGGATGAAAGGGGCAAAGAGCCTTAAAATTACGACCGGTTTTTTTCAAAGGAACGAACTCGTTGATGAGCTCAACAATGTCAATTTTTCTTTTAATCTCCTCTAGTTGGTCAGCCATCTTTTTCCCGCACTATTTCCGCACTATTTCCGCACTAGGCGGAGAGGGCGGGATTCGAACCCGCGATGACGTTGCCGCCATACACGCTTTCCAAGCGTGCGCATTCAACCACTCTGCCACCTCTCCTCAGCTTTGTTTAAAAAAGTCCTTTTCTCTCTTCTAAGATCTTTTTTGCCTTTTCCAAAACCTTTTTTTCTGATTTAAAAGTCATTTGATCATAAGCCTTTTTAAAAGGCAGCCAGACTGCCTTTTCGGTTTCCGGCTCATGGTCTTTAATACTGCCGCTTTGATACTCCATTAAGAAAAAAACAATGTTTTTAACAACCTGTTGCTTTTCCTCGTTGTAAAAAAAGATGTTGATCCGATCGATTTTCTCAACGATCTCGGCTTCTACTCCGCTTTCTTCTTTAACCTCTCTTACGGCTGCCTGCTGGCTGGTTTCGCCTTCATCAATCCAGCCCTTAGGCAACTGCCAGCGGCCTTGCCGCCAAGGTTGGTCTTTAGCGCTTGGCTGGATAATCAGCCAGAAAAGGTTGTTGTTTTTTCTTTTAAAAACGGCTCCGCCAGCTGAGTATTCCCGTTTAGCTTTTCCCATCTGGCGCCCCTGGAGGGAGTCGAACCCCCAATCTTTGGCTCCGGAAGCCACTGCTTTATCCATTAAGCTACAGGGGCTCAAGCGGAGGAGAGAGGATTCGAACCTCTGTGCCCTAAAAGGACGCACGCTTTTCGAAAGCGGCCCGTTTGACCAGGCTCCGGCACTCCTCCAGCTGCGTCCCTGACAGGAATCGAACCTGTAACCTTCTGCTCCGCAAGCAGATGCTCTATCCTGTTGAGCTACAGGGACAAGTTCTTAAGAAGACTTCTCAAGGGGCACCTTCCGGGATAACCAGCCAGCCGCATTATCCATCCAGGTTGGTTCAGGCTCTGTAAAATCCAAATGCTTGCCTAAAACATTTTTGATCTCTTCCTTATCTTGGCTACCTAAAAGAATCAACAGCTGGCCAGGGAAGCGCAGTTTAGTGCCTACATGAAGAATGGCTTGCTTCCAGCGCTCGCTGAACCAAAAGCTGCCAAGGTCTTCCCAGTCGTAGTGGCGATTGCCGGTTTTGATTCCCCGGGTGGTCACCTGATGATCTACCTCCTCAGGGGGTACGCTTGAAAGAATATAGGCAACAAACATTAAGGCAATAATAACCGCAATCAAAAGCCATTCTTTTAAGAAAAGCAAAATCACCGCCAAAAGGAAAACAATTGCCCCAATGGTGGTAAAGTACTCCCGATCCCGCTTTTTAAAAGGCCGGGCGGCTGATTGCCAGGAAAGCAAGGTCTTTAACTCTCCCCTTTGGGGTTTTTCTGTTTTTAAAGTGCTATTTTTTTCTTGAGCAGGCATTTTTTAGGTTAAATTTGAGAATCTTTTTCTATTATAACAGTTTCAACCAACTTTAGTGAAGAGCGGTGGGAGAGGGATTTGAACCCCCGTGAGCCTTGCGGCCCGCATGGTTTTCAAGACCAGCCCGTTAAACCACTCCGGCATCCCACCTTTGCGGAGGAGGTGGGATTTGAACCCACGTGTGCCTTTCGACACTCCGTCTTAGCAGGACGGCGCATTAAACCACTCTGCCACTCCTCCTGACTGGTCTTATTATACCAAAACCAGCCACTAACTTCACCTGGCCAGAGTTAATCCCCAGACTTTTTTGGCCCCGGCCTTTTTTAAGGCCTTGGTTGCTTCTTTTAAGGTTTTTCCAGTCACCCAGAAATCATCAAAAAGGATCAGTTTTTGCCCAGGAAGGGGCTGAGAGACTTTAAAAGCACCTTGTTTGGTGGTTTTGGTTTTAACCAAGAGGTTGGGAGCAAAGGAAAGGTTGAAATTGGCGGCAATCATTTCTCCTAAAAGCTCTGCTTGGTTAAAACCCCGCCACCGTTTTTTCCTAGGGTGCAAAGGCATGGGCACAAAAACAGGCTTTTCCTGGCAAAACTTGACAAAAGCCTTATTCTCACCGCAAAAGCTTAAAAGGGCTTCCACTAAATCCTGGGCTAAATCGGTAACGAACCGGTCTTTTAATTTTTTAATCGCTTTTTTAATTAACCCTTGGTAAGCAAAAACGCAAGTCAAACCGTCAAGGGTTTGGACGCTGAGACACTGGCGGTGGGTTATCCCCTTAGGCGTGGGCCGGCTACAAACCGGACAAATAGGCTCATTTTTCAAAAAGAGTCTGTTTAAACAATAACTGCAAAAATAGCTGCCTTGTTTCCCACAACCGAGACATTTTCTGGGAAAGAAAAAATCAAGGAGGAAATCAGCCATTAGGCTTTATTTTAGCAAAAAACCACCTTCGAGGGGTGGTTTTTTGGTGGAGATGCCCGGTAATGAGCCGGGGTCCGAAAAGCACTTTTAAAAACTTCTACAAGCTTAGTCAACTCTTGGTTGTCGTTTTAGCCTGATCCTGTTGACCGGAAAGCTAAAACCAAGGCTAATTAGGGCTTGGCCTGGCTGGTCTAGCCAAACCAGAAAAGTTGCATCCCGACTTTGTTTTTACCCAAAAAGCTTCATCGGGAGAAAGCCTGATGGATACTCGCTTTTCGCTTAGTTAGCGGAAGCAAGGGCGTATGTTTTAGATGCGCCAATTAGTTTTGGCTCTTTTTTCGAGATTGAGCCATTCTCGGCTTGCCATTTTTAAAGAGCGATTTTTCGTCGAAACTTACATCCCCAAATTTTAGATTTTGCCTCTTAACTCTTTTTCGACTTCCCTTTCCAAATCTTTTCGCTTTTTTGCTTCTTTTTTCTGGTATTTTTTCTTGCCTCTAGCTAAGGCAATCTTAACCTTTATTTTGTTGTTCTTAGTATAGCATGAAACAGGCACGAGAGTCAATTGACGCTGCTTCATTTTCTGCTTCAGACCCAGGATTTGGCTTTTATGAAGCAAAAGCTTCCTGGTTCGGCGGGGCTGGTTGTCTTCTTGGCGGGCAAAAGGATAGGGGCTGATGTGGGCGTTGACCAGCCAAACCTCGTCACCACTGATCCTAGCAAAGCTTTCACCAAGGCTCATCTGGCCGGCTTTAACTGATTTAACTTCCGCACCCGTCAGGGCAATTCCGGCTTCAATTTTTTCCAAAAGCTGATAATCAAATCGCGCTCGGCGATTAAAAATGGGTTTCATTTTATCTCGATTTGATAAATTTTACTACCGGAAAGAAGGAAAATCTTTTTTTCTGCTTCAGAAACAACCAGGTCCGAAACCCCGCTTATCCCCGGCCAGATGTAAGCGGAATCATACTCGCCGCTTTTGTTAATCACCACCACTTGTAGATTAACCCTGTCCAAAACATAAAGGTTTTCAAGATCATCGTTGGTAAAAAGGGCCACCGGATCAGCTAAGGGTTTATCCAGCCCGGCGACGCCAAAAGCCTCTTGAACACCCTGATTATATTTTAAGATCGTACCGTCTTTTTTTAAAATCCAAATCGAGCCATCAACGGCCAGGGAGGAAGCGTTTCCAAAATCAGGCTTTGCCTCGCCTTTCAACCAGCGCTGGCCGCTTGCCAAGCCCCCCTCAAGGCTGGGATATTTCCAAATCAGTCCTTTTTGGTCTAAAAGATACAAGCTGCCCCCATAGGCAAAAAGATCAACAATCTTGCCCCACTCTGAATCGGTTTTCACCCTTAGGGTTTGTTCACCGCTGGTGGTGTTGGCCTCAACAATCCCCTGGTTGGTTAAAACAAAGATTCTTTCACCAAAAGCAGCCAAGCCCTGGGCTTCTTCTAAAAGCTTGCCCCCAGCCAGAATTTGGGAGCTTTTTTCCCTTATCCCCACTCCATAAACGCTGGCCCCTTTCTGATCCAAAATCACCGCCTGGTCTCCGGTAATGGTGGCCTTATCCCCCTTAGCCCCCTCCTTAATCAGATTAAGGTCCAAAAAGACAGGGGCTTCCTTGACTTCGTGCTCCCGCAAGACTACGGCCAAAAGGGTTTCCAGCTCCTGCTTGAAAGAGGTTAGCTCTTTATTTTCTCCTGAATGGCTTTCCAGTTTGGCAACCATTTCTTTGGCTTCCAAAAGCAGTTGGCGGGAGCGCATCGGGTTTAAGTCTAAAAGCGCTTTGCCTTCTTCCGTCTTTTTTAAAGCCTCCCCTAAAGTGGTTTTTGTTTCTTCCTGATAAGCCAGCCTAGACCTTTGGCGAATCCCCAAAACAACGCTCACCCCTAAAAGAAGAAACAAAATTAAGGCCACGGTAAAAACCGTTTTTTGCTCCCGCCTTGGTTTTTCTTTGCCAAGATAAAGAGCTTTTTTACCCAAGCGGGACTGAAAAGGCTCTAAAATTTTTTTCCCGCGCTGGTTTAACTGGTTAAAACCAGTTGAAAAAAAAGGCCGAAGGGTGTTTTTTAATCTTTTAAGGGTAAAGCCCAGACCGGGTTTTTCCCTTTCCGGGAGGACTTCTTTTTCAACCGCTTCTTTTTCCTCTTTTTCTTTTAAACCTTCCGCTTTAACCACCACCGCTGCCTCACCACCGCCGGTTTCCTGGCTGTGAACTACCGGGGCCAGGTTTTCCACTGCCTCCTGAGGAGAGCCAGTGGCTAAAGCAGCCCGCAAAACCCCCTGGCTTACCAAACTAAAAAATCCGGCTGTGCCTAAAAGAAAAAGATCTCCTTGTAAAAGATAGCCGCTGACGGCTTCTATTTTATCAGAGCCAACAAGCAGGGAGCCCAGCTGGCCTTTTCTAAGCAAAACCGCCCGGCCGCTACCCGTTATCGCCAAATACAAAACCTCACCTAAAACAACTGCCGCGCCAATTTCCACCTTAGCCGGTGCTTCCACTTCCCCGGCTACCCTGCCAATGGCTTGTTTTAAGCGGGCAAGAGGCGGTCCTTCAAGGTTGCCAAAATACTCCTCATGAAGCCGGCCAAGGATCTCCCGGCCAACAGCCACCACCTCCATTCCTTCACCAAAACCGGAAAGGGAAAGAACCGCTAAAAGCTGGCCTCTTTTATTTTGTTTTTCCTGATCGGAAGGGAAGAAGGTGTGCACCTGAGACCAAGTCTCATCAGTGGCTGTTCCCACAATCTTAGCATAATCAAGGTTCGTTTCGCTCATAAGAGAAAGATGGCCAGCAAAAAAACCGCTATTGCTAAAATCAAATGAGCCCAGGCAACTGCTTTCAGGGGTAAGTTAAGAATCCCGCCTAAGGCCTCAATCATCAGGTTAACCTGCCTGATCACCACCACTGCAAAGACAAGGTATAAAAAAAGGCCTAAAAGGACGAAAAGCTTGGCAAAATCCCAGCCATTTACTGAGAAAAGAAAGCCGATCAAGCCATCAAAGGGATTGCTCATCTGACCCTCCCTTCTAATTTTTCTTTTTCCTCCTCAATCATCAGGTCTCGCAAAACCGCGGCAATCCTTCTGGGCTGGGGAACAGCTAAAAACTCAAACTGGGTTACCTCAGCGGCGGTTTGGATTAAGACATTGCCAAAATCAAAGACAGTCCTGGTTACCCCTCCCATGGCGTAGGTCACATCCTGAATCCGATCAATCGGGCAATCCGAAACTTCCTTATAAAGAAGAGAGTAAAAATCAATGTCCACAATTCGCTCGTCGGTGATGATATTGACATTAAAAAACCAAATTAAAAACTGCTCAAAGATAAAGGCAATCGTTAAAAGATACCAAATGATCAGGGCCATCAGCTGAAACCGGTCCGGCAGAAAGGTAAAAAAAGGAAAGGTCCGCACAAAAGGAGGCAGGATGATCATCAAGCCGGCAATTAAAAGCCAAGGCAGATTGGTCATCCAATGGCGCCTAAGAAGGAGAACGATTTTCTCTTTGGCTTCTTGGTTTTCAAACCGGATATCCGGCGGCGAGGCCACATAGGCTGCCAAGGGATTGGCGGTGTGAGTTTTTCTAACTTCCTCAATCTCACTGGCTTGTTTTTTTCTTTTTGGTTTCTTTAAAGCCTTAGAATCTTTAACCTTTTTGGGGGCAACGTAAATATCAGGCATACCTCTATTTTATCATTTCTTTTCGATGTTAAACAGGGGTCCGACGATCTGAATATTGGCTGGTGCCCGGAGGTTGAAAAAGTTCTTAAATTCTGAGGCGTCAAAACTGCTGCTGTCTCCGTCACCAGAAACACTAACACTGGTTGTTCTCCCCAGCCCCTTATCCCAGTCAACCGAAACATTGGAAACACTGTTGTGGGGGGTAATGTTTCGGCTGCCCAGTTCCTGTTTGACCCTTCCTTCATCCCAAATCTCTCCTCCATACGGGTGCGGCTTGTCGGTCTGGTAAAGATGTTCCCGGGTGGATGAATCAGCTTTAGCAAGAAGTAAAACGTTAACAATATCGGCTACTTCGGCCGGTTTTAACCAAGCCGACTTGCCATATTCTTTTCGCCAACCTTGAGCCGCATAAAAACAAGGGGATTCTTTATCGTAAGCTTTCTCATTAAGGTCGCCAAAACTATTAACCTCACCGGTTGTATCCCTCATCCTTTTGGTCCAAGGTCTGGCACTCCAGCCCACGTCAGAGGATAAAAAGGTATACCCGCCTGCGGTTGAAGCATACCAGGCGGTAATTACCTGGCCACTATGGACGGCGACCTCGCCTTCCGTAGCTCGGACAGCCGCTTCCCAATTGCCGCCTTTATTGCCGCCTTTATAGACCTGACAGCTTTGACTAGTACAAATCTCGTTAGCTCCGTTATTGGTGTAAGAAAGAGCGTAAGACCGAGCCGCCACTGCTTGGGCTTTCTGGGCTTCCAAAGGCCAGCTCTCAGGCATCTCATAAATTCCCAAAAGATACTCCTCAAGCGGCATTTCTCCATAGCCCTGAACCTTAAGGTTAATGTTGGGCCTTTTCTCAAGGGAAATGCTTTCGTAGTAGGCCTGAAGAATCTCTTGATATGATTGGCCGGCTTGGGCGCGGCCATAGGCCCCATATTGGTTCATTCCCACCCGGTGGGGAATACCGAAAGTATAAAAGGCAAAGGCCGGGCTAAAGCCTGGGTCAAGGCTCCGATCATCAGTACAAAAAAGCGGTCCCGCCCCTAAGGTCGTTGGTAAATTTAAGCTGGCTAACTTTTGGGCAATTAATTGTTGCTGGCGAGAGGTCAGTTCAGCCAGATAAGACTCAACCTCGGCCACCTCGCCTGATAAAAACTCGGCTCTCTGGTTCACTTGCGCCTGAAGGCTGGTTAAGCTTTCCTGGCTTCGTTTAAGGGTTTCCTTATCTTCCTTGAGTTTTAAGATCTCCTGGGAAATTCGGGCAATCACCATTTTGTCTTGGTTGGTAACTGATTCCCGGTAGGAAAGCTCCCGGATAAGTTCGGCCGCATTGCCAGAAGCCAGAAAAAGCAAAAGAGAAGAATACTGCTGACTCTTTTTATAAAAACTTCTCACCCTGGCTGCCAAAACTTCCTCCTGATAACCAAGATTAACTTCTCGCTCGAAAATGCTGGTCTCAAGCTTCTCAAGCTGAGTACTAATCCCCGCCAAACGGTTTTTAAGACTGGCCAGTTGGCCTCTCAAGTTGGCCAATTCTTGCTTATTGGCCTCATGAGCCGGCTTTAAAGCATCAATTTCTTTTTGGATCTCAGTAATCTGGCAATCATAATCACCGCCAGGACATTCAGCCAAAACAGGCAGAGCGGAAATTAAAAGCAAGGAAAAAGCCAGTCCGAAAAGAAGTTTTTTCATTCCTAATTTAAGTATACCACAGAAAAGGCAAGGGATTTACTTGCCCTTGCTGGCTATGTTAGACTGAAAAAGAAATGAAGAAAATTTTTGCCTTTTTTTTAGCTTTGGGGGTTCTTTTTTTAATCCTCCACCTGCCAACACCACCTGTTTTTGCTAAGGAGTGTAGTATGCGCGGCCTCTGGCCAGATTGCGAAGTCCTTGACGATTGCCCAGCTGGCAAGAAAATCGAAACTTACCAAACCAGAGGGCATTGTGATTGCCGATGCAATCCTTTACCAGCCCATTCTCAGACAGGAGGCTCTTCTATTTCCAATCCTTGTAAGCCGCCCGAAGATTACACTTGGACCGCTCTTGGCTGTCTTCCTAATGACCCTAAAGAGTTTGTTATCCGAGTTTTGGGTTTGGCGGTTGGGATTGGAGGAGGAATTGCTTTTTTACTAATGCTTTTTGGCGGTTTCCAGGTTTTAACTTCGGCTGGTGATCCAGAAAGGCTCAACTCTGGAAAGGATGTGATTGGCTCGGCCTTAACCGGCCTTTTACTGATCATTTTCTCTTTGTTTATCTTAAAACTTATCGGGGTTGATATTTTGGGTTTAGGAAACGTTGGTTTTAAATTTGGAGTACCCTAATGATCAGTCTTGTTTCTAAAGTTTTCGCCCAAGATCTTAATCTGCCTAATTACGCCGAGGTCCCAGGACTGGAACATTTTACTTTTGCCGGTGCTCCTTTAGGCTCAATTATCTCTGTCCTTCTTCCCTTCCTTTTCGTTCTGGCCGGTTTGGGTATTTTCGGGGCTTTGATTTATTCTGGGTTTCAGTTAATGACCTCCGGCGGTGATCCTAAAAAAACCGAACAAGCCAAAGGCTGTCTTACCTCAGCGATCATCGGAGGAGTGATTATCTTTACCTCTTACTGGTTAATCAGAATCATCCAACATCTTCTTGGACTTGAGGGAGCCTTTTAAAAAAGGTGAGTTTTTAAAAGGTGGGCACCCGGAGCGGGTTTGTTGACCACAATCTTTTTTATTCCCCTTACCTTTTTAAGCTTTTTGACGATTTTTTTTATCTTTTTGGCCCGGCAGATGAGATGCAAATTTGGTCCAGCATCAATGGTGAAATAGCTTTCTGCCAAACCTTCCTCGCGCCAATTTATAGTTTTATGGATCAGCTTTAAAGTTATTGGCTGCCAGTAAATCAAGGCCGGCTGGGAAGTCAGCATCACGCTGTGAAGGCTTAAGGTCTCGGATTCAATCACCTCGCCTAAAAGGGAAAAGTCTTTATTTTTAAAAGCTTTTTTAATCTTTTTTAGATTTTCTTTGACCAGGTCAAGCCGGGCTTTTAAAAAAGGGTTTTTGCCAGCCAGCTCGTGGCCCTTGGTGGAGGAAACTTTTTTCTCCCCCTCTTCAACAATTAAACTGATGATCCTTAAATCCCAATAAGAAGGGTTGTAAAGGCTGAAGGCAAAAGAGGTCTGATCAGAATTGCCGGCCTGCCAATAAACAAACCCTGAAGGGATGCTCCGGCAGGCACTGCCTGAAGCTATCCGGGTCAATCTGGTCAAGTCTTTTTCCTCTAAATTCAAGCCCGCGGCTTTGGTGGCTGCCAGGGTCAGGGCCGCAAAACCAGAGGCTGACGAGGCCAAGCCAGCGGCTGTGGGAAAACTGTTTTGGCTAACCACCCTTGCTTTAAGCTTAATTTTAGCTTTTTTCCTAACCCTCTCAAGATGTTTTTCAATTCTTTGTTTTGGTCTTCCCTGAACAGGCTGGTTATTAAGCCTAATCTGGTCTGTCTTTAAACCCTTTCTAAACTCAACCGTAGTGACGGTGAAAGCCCGGTCAAGGCAAATCGACAGGTTGTCATTTTCAGGAATTCTTAGGGCCTCATCTTTTTTGCCCCAATATTTAATCAGGGCAATATTCGCCGGTGCTTTGGCTGTGGCTTTCATTCCGCCCTCACTCCCTCAACGCCAGTGGAAACCGGCACTAAAACCCCGCCGGCCTTAACTAAGGCTTGCTCAACCTGATGTTGTTTTTGCCTCTCAACCAGGGCAAACATGCAATCCCCGCCACCGGAGCCGGAAAGCTTGGCCCCTAAAGCTCCTGCCCTAAGGCTGGCTTTAATCATTCGGTTAAGCTTGGGGGTGCTCACCCCCAGTTTTTCTAAAATCTTTTGGTTTTCATTAACAAACTTCCCCAAACTTGACCAGTCTTTTCTTTCAATGGCTGTTTTGGCTTTTTTAACTAAGGAAGCGATTTGGTTAAAATCTGTCTCAATCTTTTTAAAATTTCTTTCTCTTTTCTTAGCCAGGGTTTTGATCATGGTTGGAGTATCCGCTTTTTTGCCGGAATAGACAACCACAATCGGGATTCGGGCTACCTTTAAAGGCTTTATTTTCTTCCCGGCCGTCAGATAATACAAAACCCCTCCATAACAACAAACCGCCACATCAAAACCCGAACCTACCCCCTGAACTTCAAGCACGGCTTGGTAGGCAAGATTAAAAATCTCTTTTCGGGTAAGTTTTTGGCCAAAAACTTCAGCTAAGGCCTTGACTGCGCAAACCGAAACCGCTGATGAGCTTCCTAGCCCATATCGGGAAGAAAAACCGTTTTGGCTGGTAATTTTTACCCCCTGGCGGGGACAGTATCTTTGGTAAAAAATCCCCAAAACTGCTTCTAAAAAGCGAACGCCTTTGGGCACTTTTTCTAAAGAGGGCTTAGTTAAGGATCTTTGATAGTTTTTGATCCCCACTTCCGGAGCGTTGATAATGATCTTTTTTTGATCAATTTTTTCCAGAACCAAATCTACCCGGGTATCAATACTGGTGACCAAACAAGGCCGGTCATAAACCACCGCATACTCCCCTAAAAGCATCAATTTTCCTGGGGCCGAAACCCTAACTTTTTTCATCCCTTAGTCCTTGTTCTCCTAATTTTACCGGAAAGTGAACCAATTTTCTCTTTTTGGCCCAGGCCAAAACCACTTTCGGTTCCGGATGGTAGCCAAGAATGACTCCTGAGCCGGTTTTTCGGCCTCCGGCTCCGCAGATTTTAGCCGCCCCGCCCAGTTTTTCAATTTTTTTGATAATTTCTTGGGCTTTTTCACCCACCGCTCCAATCTCCTCCAGTAACCTTTGGTTTTTTCTGATCAGCTCAGGCAAACAGGCAAAGTCCGCCTTTTCAAAAACCTTAACCATCCCCTCGGTTAGCCTGCCCATTAAAGCTATCTTTTGGGTCATTTTCTTTTTTTCTTTACCAAGTTTTTTGTTAACCTGGCCCACCATCTCTCCGGTTGTCTCTTCGGCCCGGCCGCTGTCAAGAAGAATAAATCGAGACAAGTTTAATTTGGTCTTTAAGGGTTTAATTGTAAACTTTCCCGCCCTTTTTTGAAACCTCAAAAGGCCCCCAAAGCAAACAACGCTGTTATCACCCCCGCTGGGATTGCCATGCTGTTTTTTCTCAATCTCAAAGGCAATTTGATTAATTAAACTTTTAGGCCGGCGTTTCTTAAAATGTTTGTAAAGTCCGCCCACCATGGCCACAGCCAAAGCGGCTGAAGAACCCAAACCTCGGGCCACCGGAATCTGGGAGTTGATGGTGATTTTAATTCCTTCAGGGTCTTCTTTTAAGGCTTTTATTGTTTTTTCAAAAGCAAATTGAGCCAGCTTTCCAGGCTCATGGGTAACAATCTCTGTTTTAACTGCTTTTTCCACCCCCAGAAAAAGCCGGCGGTTAATGGCTGTTAAAAGGGCGGGTTGGCCATAAACCACGCTGT
>DATLAM010000003.1:0-5790 GCA_035527435.1 Bathyarchaeia archaeon | reverse complement strand
TTGAAATTAAAGAGGTTATTGAAGAAAACGGCGAGGAGAAAGAGGAAGAAAAAATAACGCCTATGGGGATGGAGAGTAAAAAGCCCCAGAAAGAAATCTTGAATTTAATACACGAACGATTAACCTGCTATCATTATAAACTTTGTCTTTATGGCCACCGATATATAAAATGCGAATTATTGATTCGTTTTTATCTATATGGTATATTATCCTCGGTCCTTTCATCTTTCCGAAACCACATTTTGGCAGAGAAATACTGGCGTGAAACGTTTTTCCTTGAAGCTCTATTGATACGTAATGAAAGGGAGTTTCACCTGGCATACCCCCCTTTGCTTGTAGAAGTTTTATAATCCCGGGAAGCTCATTTTCAATTCCTATATACCACTTTTTTCTGGAACACTTTTTAATATCTTTGCCAATCTCCTCATGAATCAATACTCTCATTTTCTAAATCCATTTCTCCAAAAGTATTCCTATAAAAAGCTAGGTGATAGGGAATTTGGTCTTGATAATCAACCATTATATAGGGAGGTTCTTCTTTGGCAATATTTTCAAGCTCTCCGGCTGTTGAATTTTTATATTTTTCAGCGAAAGAAATTAATAAGTTCTGTTCATCTTTAGAAAAAACACTGAGATCCGGTTCTTTTTTAGGCACTATATTTTTTGCCTCCCCGCCTGCATATTTCTCTTTTTTAATATCAATAAGCTTGCGTTTTTTTATATCTCCCAATAGGAAATAATAACCCAATGGCATTGGACCATAAGTATACTTCTGATATTTCAAACCAGTTAAAGACCTAGACTTTGCTTCGTAGTTTGTAAAGTCAATGAAATATAGAAGCTTGGCAATCTTTTTTAAACAGTTAAACCTTACATTAGAAGCCAAATAAAGAATCGCATTATCTAGTTTCTTTGAAGCTTTCCTTCTCATTAATCTTCCCTCTCTCCATCTCCAAACAACCCTCTGGGCTTATTATACATCTTTTGTCAAATCCTAGCAACTCTCCCTAGCCACACACCAAATATCCTTCCCTGTTGGTGTCGATAATTGTTTCTGGGGGCAAACTCATTTCACTATGGAATTATTATTTGGTAAATACTTACTTGCTCTAAGGGGAGAGGTGCCTTGATTGGCTCTTGACAAAACAGCCTCTTTTTGTTAAATTGAGGGGGAATTGAAACTTCCCCTGTTTTCCGAAAAAATTGATGATGGAAGCCTCAATTAATTTCCAGTTTTAAAAAAGATTTGATGGCTGATTATTTTATCCATATTATTTAATCCCCTGGAGGTTTTATGCCCAAAAAGATAAAAAAAGACCAAGACTCCTTAACTGATGAGCTTCCCAACGCTGATGATTTAGCTGAAGTGATGGAAGGCAAATCCGATCAGGCAGAAAAGCCTTTGCCTAAAGTCGCCCAAAGACCGGTTAAGAGGGGGGATAGTGATTTTGACGGCGTGGTTGATGATCGGCGGATCCCTGATGCCGGAGTGCCCACTCAGTTTCGGGAAGGGATTCTGGATATCATTAACGACGGCCATGGTTATTTGCGGCCTAAATTTGCCCCTTCAGATCAGGACGTTTATATTTCCGCCTCCCAAATTCGGCGTTTTACCCTCCGGCGCGGAGACATGGTGGGCGGTCAGGTCAGGGCGCCTAAGGAAAGCGAACGCTATTTTGGTCTTTTAAGGGTAGAAAAGGTTAATGGTGAACCGGTGGCCAAGCTGGGCAGAAGAGCCGTTTTTGGCAACCTGGTGCCTATTTACCCGGATGATCAGATTAAACTGGAAACCGGCAAAATACCTCTTTCGACCCGGATGATAGATTTGATTTCCCCGATCGGCAGGGGCCAGCGGGGCTTAATTGTTTCACCTCCCAAGGCCGGCAAAACCTGGCTTTTAAAGGATATTGCCAACGGGATTACCGTCAATTGTCCCGAGATCCATCTGATGGCTGTTTTGGTTGGCGAGCGGCCTGAAGAGGTCACCGATATCAGCCGGAGCATCAAAGGCGAGGTGATTGCCTCCAACTTTGATGAGCCGCCGGAGCACCAGGCTAAAGTGGCCGAAGTTGCTTTGGAGCGGGCGAAAAGACTGGTGGAGTTGGGCCGTGATGTGGTTATCCTTTTGGATTCCATTACCCGTTTGGCTCGGGCCTACAATCTTTGCATTCCCACTTCCGGTCGGACTTTAACGGGTGGTTTTGACCCAGCCGCCCTGCATCCGCCCAAGCGCTTTTTTGGGGCAGCCAGAAACATTGAAAAGGGAGGTTCGCTGACGATCATTGGTACCTGTTTGGTGGAAACGGGTTCCAAGATGGACGATCTGATTTACGAGGAGTTTAAGGGTACCGGCAACATGGAGCTTCACCTGGTCCGGGTCTTGGCGGAACGCCGGGTTTATCCGGCCATTGATATTCAGCGCTCAGGCACCCGCCAGGAAGAGCTTCTCTATAAAGAAAAGGCTTTTCCTAAAATTGTAACCATGCGCAAGATGGTGGACATGTTGGGGGCTGACGAGCGGACGGAACTGTTCATCAAAAGGCTCTCAGGAACCAAATCCAACCAGGATTTTTTAAAAACCCTTAACGAGGGTTAGACCCTTTTTTCACCCGGCGGGCGCGATTGACAAACCAGGCTGGGTGTGCTAGTCTTGCTGGCGATGAAGAGTGACTCCTTTAAGGTTTTCTTTCAAGACTTAAAAGACTTTTTAATCTGTGTTGGCCATTGGTTTGGCCGGAAGATTTTGAAAACTTTTTGGCGGTTTGAAAAAGGGAAATCCTTCTTGGCCACCATTTTATATCGGCAAAGAGGCCGGTGGGCCCGTCCCTTTATTCATTCGGGGATGGCCCTTTTGATTATGGGGGGAATTACCTTAGGTCCCACCCTGATGGCAGAAAATTTCCCTGGCTCTTCAGCTGATTTATGGCAGGAAAATTCAGCTGCCTCGGTTCTTTCCGCGGCCACGGCTGCCGAAACCGGGACAACCACTTTAATTTCCGATAAACCCCGGGCAGAGATTGTCAATTACCAGGTTCAGCCTGGGGACACCGCTTCGACCATTGCCGAAAAATTCGGGATTTCAACTGACGCTATCCGCTGGGAAAACAATCTTGCCTCAATTGAGGCGATCAAGCCCGGCCAGACCCTGAGGATCCTGCCGGTAACGGGGATTGCCCATAAAGTCAGCCACGGCGAGACCATTTATTCAATTGCCAAAAAGTATGATATTGGCCCCCAGGGGATTGTTGACTGGCCTTACAACGTCTTTACCAATGATGAGACTTTTGCCTTAGCCGTGGGCCAGACCTTAATTATCCCTGACGGGGTAATGCCTAAAGCCCAGCCTACCCAGCCAAGAGAATACCTGGCCCAAGTACCTCAAGCCGGGATTGTTGCCGGCACGGGCCAGTTTGTTTGGCCGGCCGGAGGCAATATCTCTCAGGGTTTCCGTTGGTATCATAAGGGGATTGATATTTCCAACCGGGGCGCGCCGGGGATAATGGCGGCTGACGGAGGCACCGTGGTCATCACGGGCTGGCCTTCACCTTGGGCTTATGGTAATCGGGTCTTAATTGATCATGGCAACGGGTTTGCCACCCTTTATGCCCATCTTTCCCAGATTTATGTTTCCGCCGGCCAACGGGTTTCCCAGGGAGCCGTTATTGGTCAAATGGGTTCCACCGGCCGTTCTACCGGAACCCATCTTCATTTTGAGATCAGAAAAGCTGGGGTGGCGGTTAACCCCTTAAGTTATCTTCGCTAAAAATTGTTTTTCTGCTGGTGTTTTGCTAAAATTATCCTTGTTTGGGGTCGTAGCTCAATGGCTAGAGCGCCTCAATGGCATTGTGGAGGTTGTGGGTTCAAATCCCATCGACTCCACCTTTTCTATTTACCTTTTTGCCTTTGGGGCCCATAGGTAAACGGTATACCGCAGTCTTCGCATGACTGAGTTCCGAGTTCGATTCTCGGTGGGTCCACTGCTTCAAAAACTGATATTAACTGCTATTTTCTCTTTCTTTCTGGGGTAAAGTTTTCTTTTATTCTCTTGGGGTGGAGGTGGGGCTGATTTCTGGCCCGCTTTCTTCAGGCAGCTCAATGGGAGGGGTGATGATCGGGGAGGGTAAGGGTTCAGGTTCGGTTAAGGCCTCCTCGGGTTTGGCTGGTTCTTTTTGAGCACTGGGGGTGGCTTGGGCGGGCAGCTTTTCAGCCAGATCATTGAGTTCATTGATCGCTGTTTGATAGTCAGCTGAATCGCCGGGGATCAAGCTGACCACAATCTGCATCGCCTGGTAGGCTTGGGGATACATTTCCCGCTCCCGATAAGTTGCGGCTAAATTATAATAGCCGTTGGCGTAGTCAGGCTTTAAGCCGATGGCGTTTTCAAACTGGCGCAGGGCCGTCTCATAATCCTGGAGGCTGTAAAAAAGGCCGCCCAGGTTCACCCGGAGTCGGGGATTAATCGGGTCAGTAACAATTGCCTGGCGGTAGGCGGCAATGGCCCATTGGTCGGCTCCCTGGGCAAAGTTAAGTAAGTTCCGGTAGATTTGGGCTAGGTTTTCCCAGTTGATCGCATCAATCGGGTTTAAAGTAGTGGCAATCTTAGCTTCTCTGATGGCCTGCTGAACCAGCTGGCTGATGTTGTCCCGGTCCTGATCAGTTAAATCAGTTTGGGTGGCGATCGAGTTGGCCAGGCCAAGATTGGTTTGGCTGTAAGCGCGGCGGTAGTTGGGTGAGTAAGGGTTAAGCTGAATCGCCTTGATTTGGAGGCTGTAGACCTCCAGGCCTTGATTTTGGTTTAAAGCCTCAAGGGATTGGCGGAAAGCAATCTCGGCCGCATAAACTCGTCCCCAGAAATAGAAAGCGGGAATCACCAAAAGAAGGCCCAGCCCCAGGGCAATTAAGCCAGGGGTTTTTGAGGGGAAACTAATTGTCTCCTGCCTACCAAGACTGGCCAGACCAGCCAGGAAAAGAAAGGTGAGAGCAAGAAAGATAAGGTTGCTGCCTATTAGCCAAGGGAGAAAGAGAACCACGAAAAGGCCGATTAAAATCGGCAACTGGTCTTTGTGATCTCGGCGATAAACCCTCATTCCTAAAAGAAGAGTTTTTCCTAAGAGAAAAAGGTAGCTGCCCAAAACTAAAAAGCCGCCAATAGTTAAAATTTCAAGCGGATAGCTTGAAGCGTTCCCAAAGCGGGTATTCCAAAACTCGTTATTATTAAAAGAAACCGGCCGGAAGCGGTTAAAAGCAGAAGGGTAATTGCCCGGCCCCACCCCGAAAAGGGGGTTTTGTTTGAAGGCCTCAATGCCGATCGCCCAACTGTCAGGATAAGAAAGGGTGACCAAGCTGGTGTCTTTGCCTGGTAAAAGTTGAAAGCTGGTAATTGCCAAGCCAACAGCGATGACCACGCAGGCGCCACCAAAAACAACGGCGCTTAAAAGTTTTTCTTGGCTAAGCTCTTTTAAGAAAATGATTATTGCCAGAGAAAGCCCGGTAGCCAGGATGGCAATCAGGGCTAAAGGACTGCCGGCTGGGGAAAAGAGCTTATTTGCCAGCCAAGGTGCTCTTTCAGTGGGGATCAGGTCTTGACCGATTCCCAGGTACTGATAGACAGCCACCAGGCCTGCAAGGGTGGCGGAGCAAATCAGAGCATAAAGCAGGTGGCGCATGGTTGAAGGCTTGAGGTTGTTGACAAGAACAAAAAAGATAGCCGTCAGGGCCAGAATTGTCCCTGCCCCCCCAGGAGCAGTCAAGGCAACAAACCGATTGGGAGCGGCGATTAGGCTGGTGACC
>DATLAM010000002.1:0-12108 GCA_035527435.1 Bathyarchaeia archaeon | reverse complement strand
AATCGGCCAACCCCAGCTGCCACCAGGATTAAAAGCGTCTCCATCAGAGCTGCCACAAGAAGAACCTGAGCAATTCTCAGCGCTTATTCCTCCGCTTAGATACTCAAAGGGGCTTCTTGTATCACTGCCTTGAGTTACCATAAAATGCAAATGAGTCCCGCTTGAATTACACGATGATCCTGAAATCATTGAGGCAATCTTCTGCCCTTCAGAAGCAGAACCAATCTCCACCTCCTTCCCTCGACCCGCAAGAATACCTTTAATAGCAATTAGCTCCGCCCTGGCCTTGCTAAGCAAATCTTGGAAGCGCTTTTCATCATTCCGGGTTATCTCAAGCAGCCTCTCCCTATCTCCTTTTTGTTGAGCTAAAAGAACTTTTTGCGATTCTAATTTTTTCTGAGCAATTTCCAGCTCTTCCTGTTTTTCCTCCTTTGCCGTTTTTTGGTCCACGTAGTTGGTCCTGACTGTCTCCATTTGAACCATCAGGTTTCGGTCATGAAGCTGCATCACCCGCAGGTATTTGTAGCGGCTCAAAAACTCGGTGAAATCTTCCGAAGAAAAAAACAGGGCCAGCGGATCAATTTTCCCCTTTTTGTATGTCTCGGCGACCCGTTTGATTAAAATTTCAGAAACCTGATCCAAAGAGATGTCAAGCTTGACAATTTTGCCGCCCAAAGAAGCAATTTCTTTCTCAAGCTCTTTTATTTGGACAGTTGTTTGGCTGATCCGGGCAACGGTTAAAGCAATTGAAGTGTTAAACCTGACAATTTCTGACTGAAGAGTTACTTTTCTTTCCCCTACCTCACCCAAAAGACTTTCCCAGCAGGCAATACCTGCATCGACATTTTCCCCCTGCTGTTGCTTACACTCTTCCTCAGAAACAGCTAAAAGAGGCCGAAAACCAATAGAAAAAGCAAAAAGGAAAAGGAAAATTAGAAGACAGGTTTTCTTTGAGAATCGAACCATTTTAACATTAGCGCAAATACCTTCTAACAGCAATTAAACTCCCTATCGTTCCTATTAAAACACCAATTAAAAGCTCCCCTCCTAAAAGGCCGAGCATAAAAAGAATGGGGACTGGCAAAAGGGGAATCCCAGCCAAAAAGCTGACCAAAAGAGGGGTGGCATACAAAAGCAACAGATAAGTTGCTCCCCAAGCCAGAAAAGCCCCGACCGCACCGTAAAAAATACCTTCAAAGACAAAAGGGGTCCGGATATACCAAGAGGTCGCCCCGATTAGTTGTAAAATTTTAATCTCTTTGCGCCGAGCGGCTACCCGCATCCCGATAATCACTAAAATGATCAAAAAGGAAACCAAACCTAAAAAGATGACCAAGCCGCCGCCAATTTTACGGATATTACTAGTCCAGCTTCTAAGCGCCTCAACGACTTCTTCCTGGAAAATAACCTCCTCAACCTCTGGTTCTCCCCGCAGGATCTCGGCCACCCCTCCTAAATGGGAAATGTCCTTGGCAGAAACCTCCAATGAAGCCGGCAGAATATTGGCGGTTACCATCTCCAAAAGGAGAGGATCGTCCTTGTTTTGCTCCCGATAGATGGACAAGGCTTCTTCTTTGGAAACATATTTTGTGCTTTCAACCTTGCCGGAAGCAACCAGTTTTGCTTGTAAATTTTCAACCTGATCCATGGTCGTCTCATCCTTAAAAAAGGCGGTCACCTGGGGACGAGTTTCAAAATAATGAAGGATCTGCTGCGACCCAGCCGCAATCAGAATAAAAATGGAGGCAATAAAAAAGGTCAAAACCATGATCGCCACCGCAGCGGCGGCCTGATAAGGAGAACGGCGAATATGGGTCCAGGTGGTTTTGAAATGATTCTTCATTTTACTTTATATTTTCCTTTTTCCTTATCGCTGATCACTTTGCCCTTATCAAGCTCAATCACCCGAGCCTTGAGGGAATCAACGATTTCAAAATTATGGGTGGCTATAACCACGGTTTTGCCTAACTTGTTGATTTCCCTTAAAAGCTTGGTAATCTGCCAACCGGAGGCAATGTCTAAATTGCCGGTCGGCTCATCAGCTAAAACAATTTTGGGTTTGCTAACCACTGCCCGAGCCAAACAGGTCCGCTGCAACTCGCCGCCGGCAAGCTGGGCCGGAAAAAAATCTGCCCGGTCAGCTAAATCAACCAGCTTTAAAACATTACCCACCTCTTTTTCGATTTCCGCCTCATCCTTGCCTAAAACTTTAAGGGCTAAAGCCACGTTTTCAAAAACGGTTTGGTCCGGTAAGAGTTTGAAATCCTGAAAAACTACCCCGATTTTTCGCCTTAAGTCAGGCACTTTTTTAGTTGGCAGCTGGCTTAAATCAATCCCGTCAACCTCAATCTTGCCCGAGGAAGGAAAAATCTCCCGCAAAATCAGCCGAATAATGGTTGTTTTGCCTGACCCGGATGGTCCGGTAATAAAAAGAAATTCTCCGGAGGAAATCTTAAAACTTGCCTTATCCAAGGCAGCCACCTCGCCATACCTTTTAGAGACATTTTTAAACTTGATCATCTTTTCTTCTGTCTTTAGCTCTTTTTAGATACCCGAGGGGCACTTATCTAAAAGTTTCACCCGGCCGATATCCATCAGCCAACCGGCTTTTTCAGCCTTAAAAGTCTCTCCCCAAACCTGAACACATTTACCGATAAAAAGGTTCAGATCAACCACCGAGGAGGTCAGATAGGCTATCTGGCTCTCGCCACCCGGACGGACAAGTTTATGAGACCCTTCGGTGGTAATTGAGCCGTCATTAATCTCAATTTTGCCTTCGGCAGAGTCCCGGAAAACCCGAACATCCTTAATCCCCACCTCTTTTGGACCGGAAATCATCTCAACGCCTTCCTCAAGCTCTTTGGTTTCCGTGGGCCCAACCGGAAGACCTCCCCGCCGGTTAGCTAAAAGATTGCCAGTAAAGACACCGGCAATAATAATGACTAAAATTACCCCGACCGGAAAAAGGATCTCCTTCAAGTTAGCTTTCTTATCTTTTTCAATTTCTCGCACTAATGGCTCCTCTTCAGTTTTAACTTCAACAGGTTGGACATTTACTTCTTCTGGCATAAATCCTCCTTCTCTTGACTATACCATACTCCTAACTTCCGCCTCAACCAAGCCGTCTAAATCCCCATCTAAAACAGCTTCCGCATTGGCTGTCTCGTAGCCGCTTCTTAAGTCTTTAACCATCTTGTAGGGATGAAGAACATAAGATCTGATCTGGGTTCCCCAGGCAGCCTTTTTCCGGCCCCCTTTAAGCTTTTGTTTTTCTTCTTCCCGCTTTTTCTCTTCTTTCTCCCAAAGTTTAGATTGCAAGATCTGCATGGCAGTTTTGCGGTTTTGCTCTTGATGCCGCTGTGACTGACAGGTGACCACAAGCCCGGTTGATTTGTGTTTAAGCCGGACAGCGGTGGCAACTTTATTGACATACTGACCGCCTGGCCCGGAGGAGCGGAAAGTCTGCATTTCCACATCATCATCGCGCAGTTTAACCTTAATCTTTTCAAGAACAGGCAAAACTTCAATTAAGGCAAAGGAAGTCTGCCGCAGATGATCAGCATTAAAAGGAGATTGGCGCACCAGGCGGTGGGTGCCTGCTTCATGTTTGAGGTAGCCATAAACAAAAGCGCCAGCCACTTTCATGGTAACGCTTTTAATGCCTGCCTCTTCACCAGGAGTAAGATCAACAATCTCATACTGCCAGCTTCTTTTGTCAAAATACTTCAGATACATCCGTTCAAGCATCTCGGCCCAGTCCATGGCTTCCACCCCTCCCTGGCCGGCATGAATCGACAAGATCGCGTCTGCCCGATCATATTTACCGGAAAGATAGGTTTTAACCTCCAGTTGGTCAAGCTTTTTTTCAAGCTCGTCTTCTTTCCCCTCTTTTAAAAGCCGGTTAAGATTCTCAACTTCTTCGACCTCTTTTTGAAAAGAGGCCAGCTTTTGCATCTTGGCTGAAGCGGCTTGGTGATCCTGCCAAAAACCAGGTTTTCCGGATTCTGCCTCAAGGGCTTCAATCTCTTTTTTTAACTTGTTAAGATTAAGTTTTCCCTTAAAGTTTTCTACTCTTTTTTTTAAATCCTGCCCATTACTCATTTTCAACCTCAATTAATTTTCCCCAAAATTGGTAATCAAACTCATTTTTTATTCTTTTAATCTGCTCTTCAGGAAATTTTTTAATCTTTCCAAGTAAGTCTTCTGCTTGTTCTTCAAGATCGGTTTGCCCCAAGACTTTTTCTTTTAAAGGCTCAAGCTGCCTGATTTGCTTTTGAGAAATCTCGGGCATCTCCGGTGGCTTTTCCCGCCAGCTAGTGGCCAGGGCCTTGGCCCCCATTAGAATAAGCAAGACTAGCCCGCCTACCAAAATAAAGCGAATCAGACGCTCCCGCCCCATATGATTAGAGTATCAATTTTGAAGCTTTTTTTCAATGGAGGAGGCCTTGATCAAAGAAATTCAGTCGCCTGCCAAAAAAGATAACAATTCCTGGTTAAATTTTTCCGGCTTTTCCATCATTGGGATGTGGCCGCAATCATCAAAAACAACTAATTTTGAACCCTTAATTAATCGATGGGCGCGCTGGCCGTGCTTTAAAGGCACAAGATGATCTTTTTCACCCCAAATAATCAAAGTCGGCAAAGAAAGTTTCTCCAGCTTATCAACAAGTATCCAGCGTTGCCCCCGAAGGCTGATACCTTTTGGCCCAAATTTGGCTAAAATTTTTTGAATTTCAGGTTTTCTCTGCCAATTAATGTAATCATAAAAACTCTCTTCATCCAAAGTCAGGGGATCTTCAACCACTAGCCGGACCAGTCTTCTGGCAACAACTTCTCGAGAGGTTAACCAAACCAACAGTCGGCCCAAAAAAGGAAAAGCCAGCAATCGGTATAAAAAAACTTCTCGGCCAAAGCCGGCACTGCCAACAATCACCATTTTTTCAGCCATTTTCGGGTATCTTAAGGCAAAATTTAAAACAATCCCTCCTCCCATGGAACTGCCTACGAAAGCGGCTCTTTTGATCTTCAAAACATTAAGAACTTTTTTTAAATAATCGCTCATCAAATCGTAGTTGATCTTGTCCCAATTGATTTTTGGCATTGCCGATTTACCGAATGAAGGCATGTCCAAGGCAATGACGCGGAATTTTTTGGAAAGCGGGCCAATATTTCTCTTCCAGTTCGCAACCGAGCCGCCAAAACCATGAACCAAAACCACCACAGAACCTTTTCCCTCATCAAAAAAGCGGATTTTGGCTCCGTTAACTTTTCGATAGCGATCTTTAAACATTACTCTAATTTCTTAATTCCAAGCTGATCCATTAATTCTTCTGTTTCTGGAAAAGCCGTCATCTGATAAAGACCTTTTCCTTCCTCATCATTCATGCCAATAAATTCGGCGATTTTGGCCATGCTTGAATCAGGTTTTGTTTTAACACCAATTCCTTCCAGGGGTAGGTCTTCTTGACTAATTAAATTTTCTAAAACATTTAAGCCTACCACTGCCATTTTTCTGCCAATTCGATGACCTTTGTGCTCTCTGGCCCTTTGGAAAGAACCAGAAGTTTGACCAAGCGCCGCCCTGCCATGGTGGTAGTCCAAACCGCCCCTAAAAACCAAATCTCCATCTTTGTCGTAGGCAAGCAAAATCCCCTGAGCAACGTTTTCTTCTGTTTGATTCAGTTGCCCAGCTCCCAAATAGCCTTCGCCAATGTCGTAGAGAGTAAAATCATCC
Organism: Bathyarchaeia archaeon; assembly: GCA_035527435.1. GTDB lineage: Bacteria > Patescibacteriota > Microgenomatia > PFEM01 > DATLAM01 > DATLAM01. The sequence continues at coordinate 6,374 of DATLAM010000002.1, read as the reverse complement.
CGCCTCTCCATCTCTTCTCTTCTTGGGTAAATATCAAAAACAATATTTGCTTGTGAGAGTTCTTCCATTTTTTAGGCTGGGCCTTGCTGAGGATAGTGGCATTTTTTGAATTTTTTACCCGAACCACACCAGCAAGGGTCATTACGACCAATTTTTTTCTTACCCGGGACAACCGGCTTGACCCGAGACCCGGCAGGTTGACCAATCGGCCGGGTGCCAACCGGAGCGCCCTGGGCAGGTTCTCCTATGGGTTGGGTTGCTGGTTGGGACGAGGGAGGAGGCGCTTCTCCCCGACCCTCGGTTGTCTGTTGGGGAATGGTTGGGGCCGGTTGGCGGGTAACCTGGACCCGGAAAACCCGACGGACGACTTCATGTTCAATCGAGCCCATCAACCCTTCAAAAGCCGAGAAGGCTTCCGCCTTATACTCCACTAAGGGGTCTCGCTGGCCGTAGCCCCGAAGACCGATCCCTTCGCGTAAATCATCCATCGCATCCAAATGATCCATCCAAAGCCGGTCAATGGTTGTCAGATAAACAAACCGTTCAATCTGGCGCATAACTTCGGGGGTGACCTGTTTTTCCCGCCCTTGATAGGCATCTTCAGCCATTTTGGTTAAAAATTCAGTGATTTTTTCCTGCCTTTTAACCTTTTCCAAACTGGCTTTCAGTCTTTTCTGGGAATTACTATCTAAAGGTAAAATCTCGCAAAAACCAGCCACGATTTTTTCGTATTCGGGCTTGGTAAACCCTTCTGGTGAATACATGGCCACTAAATTGGCAGGTTCGGCCCCCATCTTGTCTAAAATTTGCTCCTTAAGGCTATTTTTTTCCTTCTTTTCTTCAGCGGCAGTCAAAACCTGACTCCGTTTCTTGTAGATAATTTCCCTTTGTCTATTCATCACGTCATCGTATTCAACCACTCTTTTACGCATGTCAAAGTTAAAGCCTTCAACCTTTACTTGGGCCTGCTGGATCGCTCGGGAAACCATCTGGTGTTCAATTGGCTGATCTTCGGGAAGCTTCAAGGCAGTCATAATTTTAGCCACCTGTTCACCCCCAAAGAGGCGCATAATATCATCTTCCAAGCTAACAAAAAACCGGGAAGAGCCGGGATCACCCTGCCGGCCGGACCGGCCCCGCAGCTGGTTATCAATCCGGCGGGATTCATGCCGCTCCGTCCCAATCACATGGAGACCGCCAAGTTTAATCACCTTGTCATGTTTTTCTTTCCATTCGGCAAAAGGCTTGCCTTTTTTAACCTCCGGCACTGCCCCGCCAAGAACAATATCCACGCCTCGACCAGCCATGTTGGTTGCCACGGTCACCATCCCCTTCTCACCCGCCTGGGCAATAATTTGGGCCTCTCTTTCGTGCTGTTTGGCGTTTAAAATGTTATGGGGAACGCCTTTCTTTTTTAAAAAAGCGTCAATGATTTCATTTCTTTCAATTGAAGTTGTCCCCACCAAAACCGGCTGGCCTTTCTTATGACATTTCTCAATCTCAGCCACCACAGCCGCATATTTGGCCCGTTCGGTTTTATAAACCAAATCGGCATTGTCTTTCCTGATCATCGGTTTGTTGGTTGGCACAATTACCACTTCTAATTGGTAGATTTTTTCAAACTCCTCAGCTTCGGTGGCGGCGGTGCCGGTCATGCCTGCTAGTTTTTCATACATCCGGAAATAATTTTGAAAGGAGATTGTTGCCAGTGTCCGAGATTCCTGCTGGACTTTAACCCCCTCCTTAGCCTCAACTGCCTGGTGGAGGCCCTCACTCCAACGGCGGCCAAACATCAACCGGCCAGTAAACTCATCAACGATTACCACCTGGTCTTCCTTAACAACATAGTCCCGGTCACGAAGATAATGAGTTCGGGCTTTTAAGGCGTTTTCAATGTGGTGAATGGTCTCAAAATCCTTCTCATAAAGATTTTCAATATTGAGTCTCTTTTCTAGTTTACGCAGCCCGTGCTCAGTTAAATTAGCGGTTTTTAATTTTTCATCAGTGGTGTAGTCCGTGTCTGAAGAAAGACTTTTAATAAGATTGGCAAACTCGAAATATTTTTGGGTTGGTTCCGTGTCGGGCGCGGAAATGATCAGGGGGGTTCGGGCCTCATCAATCAAAATTGAGTCAACCTCATCAACAATGGCAAAACGATGGCCTCTTTGAACCATCCGCTCCAAAGAAGGAGCCATATTGTCCCGAAGATAATCAAACCCAAATTCATTGTTCGTCCCATAGGTAATACCCGCCCCATAGGCTTCTTTCCGACTCACGGGCTTGAGATGGCGAAGCCGCTCGTCGTCCTGCCCCTCAACCATATATTTAGGATCCAATACAAAGGCTTGTTCATGAATAATACAGCCAACCGAAAGGCCTAAAAAGTGAAGGGCCTTACCGTACCAGCCGGTGTCTCGCCGGGCCAAATAGTCATTGACAGTCACAATGTGCATCCCCTTGCCGGAAAGACCATTAAGATAAGCGGTGATGGCTGCCGAAAGGGTCTTCCCCTCCCCGGTTTTTTGCTCGGCAATCCGGCCCTGATGAAGGACAATGGCGGCCACAAGCTGAACATCATAGGCCCGCTCGCCCACGATCCGGTAGATTGCCTCCCGAGCCACGGCAAAAGCTTCAGGCAAAAGATCATCTAAACTTTCCCCTTCAGCCAAGCGGTTTTTGAAGGCCGCTGTCTGGGCAGGAAATTCCTCATCCTTGAGCTTCTTAATTTTTGCCTCAAGGGAATTGATCTTTTCCACCAAAGGAGCCAGCTTTTTTACTTCCCGCTCATTGGAATCAAGCAGTTTGCCAAAGAATTTAAACATCCTTTTTATTATACCTTAAAAGGATCCTAAAATCAGGAGGTTGGTAGCGGTTTTAACAAGCTTCGTTCGGGGAAAAAGTTTTTGGAATTCCTCAATCGCTTTTGCTGATCTTTTTTGTTTCCCCTTAACTAAAAGCTGGTTAAAAACGACCACCCCGTTTTTGGCAATAATCTTTTTAATCGTGTTGAAAAAGGCCGGTTTTTGGCAGTTTTGAGGCATTTCATCTTCAAGGTAGGTATCAATAATGACAAGGTCAAACTTCTCTCTTTCTTTAGCCGTCTTTTCCACCCAGGCGGTTGCCTCTTCAATCACAATTTCCAATCCCGGGATTTCATCCAAGCCAAAATAATTTTTACCTAATTTAACAATCACCGGATCAATTTCCACCCCCACAATGGCTACCCCGGGCCATTTAACGGTGATTTGCCTGGCAACAGTACCGCCGCCCAGCCCGAGAATCAAAACCTTTTTTGCTTCAGGAAGCTCTTTGATTGTTTTTTTCCAAACCCCTTCTAAAAGGCCACCTGACTGAAGCATTTTGCCTACATAAAGCCGGTATCGGCCTAACTGCTCAACCACTTTGATTTGGCCAGAGTTTGAAGATTTGGTCTCAAGAACCGTTCGCGGCAGAATTGAAAAAGGCATCTTAGGTTTTGGGCAGGATTTTTCCAAAACCAGTATACCCCCGAAGGGGCTTGGGAATAATAACGGAACCGTCTTTTTGTTGATGATTTTCAAGTAAAGGAACCAAAATCCGAGGCACAGCCAGGCCGGTGTTGTTTAACGAGTAAGGAAAAATCGTTTCGCCCTTTTTATTTTTATAGCGGATGTTTAATCTTCTGGTCTGGAAATCAAGCAAACAGGCATCGGAATGGGTTTCTCTAAATCTTTTTTGAGAAGGCACCCAGGCTTCAATATCGTAACGGCCCACTTGGCCGGAAGATAAATCACCGGTACAGCAAAGCACCACCCGGTAGGGAATCTCCAAATCTTGCATCAGCTCTTCTGATATCTGAAGAAGCTTTTCCCACCAGGCAAGGGTTTCTTTTTGGCTGTTTCGGCAAAGAACCACCATTTCTGTTTGCCAGAACTCATGAACCCGGAAAATACCTTTAGTGTCCCGTCCGTAACTGCCGACTTCTTTCCGAAAAGCAACCGAAAGACCAGCATATTTTATTGGCAAATCAGCCTCTTTTAAGATCTCGTTGGCATGGTAATTTACTAGGGGCACTTCCGTTGTTCCAGAAAGAAATAAATCCTGATCTACTTGGTAAGTATCCTCTCTGGCAAAAGGGAAATGGCCGGTGCCAATCTTGGCTGCCTCTTTAACCATTGAAGTTGGCCGAAAAAGGGTAAAACCTTTCTTAGCCAGTCGATCAAGCGACCAACGCAGAAGGGCCTGTTCTAAAATTACCGCTTCGTTTTTAATCAGGTATTGGCGAAAGCCGCCGATTTTTGCTCCTCTTTCAAGATCAAGAAGATCTAAGCCTCCGGCCAAGTCAAGATAGTCTTTTGGTTTAAAAGTAAATTTTGGCGGTTTGCCCCAACGCTTTACCTCTTTGTTTCCAGATTCGTTTTTTCCAACAGGAGTATCTTTGGCTGGCGGAATTGGTAACCAAAGCATTAAATCTTTAAACTCCTTCTCAACTGCCCGCAGGTCCGGCTCAAGCCGGCAAAGAAGTTTCTTGATCTTTTTACCCTCTAAAACCTCGTCTTTTTTAAGTTGGTTGCGCCTCTGGCGTAAATTTTCTACTTCGGTGATTAATTGCTTTCTGGCTTTGTCAACCTTTAAAAGCCGATCAACGACCTTAGGATCAAGCCCTTTTTTCTTGGCCGCGTCTTTGATTTTGTCGGCGTTGTCTCTGATAAATTGAATATCCAGCATATCAAAGTCCTAAATCATCGCTAATCTCTTGCATGGCTTCTAAGCAGATTTTAACAAATTCTTCCAAAGAAATCCCTAGTTTCTCCTGGCTCATTTTAATCTGCTCCCGGTCAATGGCAGCGGCAAAAGGCTTGTCTTTCATCTTTTTTAAAACCGATTCAACCTTAACCGAGGCTAATTTTTTATCAGGCATGACCAGGGCCGTGGCCACTATCAAGCCTGTTAAATCATCAGAGCAATAAAGGGCCCACTCCATTTTTGTTGCCGGTTTGTTTTTGCCGGTCTGATGATAGTTGTGGGATAAGACCGCCTCCAAAACCTCCTGATCCTCTTCACCGGCATCTTTAAGCCACTGGGCCATTAAAAGGGTATGTTTTTCCGGAGTTTCCTTGGTTTTTTCATAATCGCCGTCATGAAGCAGCCCCACCAGGCCCCATTTTTCCTTATCGCCGCCAAGTTTTTCGGCTAAAGCCTTCATCACTGCCTCCACCGCATAACAATGGCGCCGCAGATTATCGTTTTTCAGATTCTGATGGAGGATCTTTAATGCCTGTTCTCTGGAAATCATTATCCTTTAATTAATTAAAGCGGGCTAGGGACATCGATAAATTCAGTCTTGACTTTAAACTTTTTCTCCACTAACTTCCCTAATTCCATTATCCCGAATTTTTCGGTATTGTAATGGCCTGGGCCGATGACATTAAGCTTGGCTTCTTTGGCCATCTGATAACCTGCTTCAAAAGGCACGCCCGTAAGGTAAACATCGCACTTATGCTTGAAAGCCTCAATCATATCGCTGGCTCCCCCGGCTCCTCCGGAGATGATTCCTACGGTTTCAACAATCTTGGGGCCAAACTTTAAAACAAACGATTGGCAACCAAACAGCTTATCAACTGTCCTGATAAATTCTCCAAGAGGTTTTTTTTCCTTTAACCGACCAACAACACCAATAAAGTTGCCACCATATTTGCCAAATTCTTTTTCCTTTTTTAAATTTAGTTTTTTCAAAATCTGGGCATTGTTGCCAATCTCCGGGTGGCCATCCAAAGGCAAATGATAACCGGCCAGGGAAATGTTTTTGTTAAAAAGAAGTTGCAATCTTTTTTTCCTTAATTCATCAAGTCTTAACTCTTCACCCTCCCATAAAAGGCCATGATGGACAATAATCATCTCCACGCCCTTTTTGGCCGCCTTTTCAAAAAGCGCCAAGGAGGCCGAAACCCCAAGGGCAATCTTTTTCACTTCCTTTTCTCCGGCTACCTGAAGACCATTGGCACTCTTGTCTTCAAACTTATCAATCGCCAGATACTTATTAACAAATTCAATTATTTCATCTCTTTTGGCCATCTCTTACCTCTTTCTAGCAGGCTTTGATTTTCTTTTCGGCTTCTGAATCGGTGATTTTGAAATGCCGTAAATTCGCCTGGTTGTTTCTGATAACTTAAATCTTAGCGGAGGAAAAAGGGTTCCTTCTCTTGCCGTGACTCCTTCAAGCGTCCAAAAAACCCTTTCGCTATGAGCATAACCCGAATTAGGCGGCATCCCATGCTCAAGCATTTCAATAAAATCAATATCCATCATTTGCGCCTCTTCGTCGCCAGCATCCCTGGCTTCCTGTTGTTCCTTAAATCTTTCAAGCTGATCAAGCGGATCATTAAGCTCGGAAT
>DATLAM010000001.1:0-7179 GCA_035527435.1 Bathyarchaeia archaeon | reverse complement strand
GCATGGAGGTGGTCGCCCATCGTAAAGTAGGGCCGGTGTTGGCGGTAAGCATCAAGAAGCCCGTCCAGGTAAATGAATTTATATTGTCGGGGGCAAAGCTGAAAAACACTTAATTTGTAGGGAGAGATTTTAAACACAAATCCTGATGTTTATTCGGTTACGAGCTCATCTTCAATTCTTGTCAGTTCTTGGTCAAGGTTGGTTAGGTCTGTTGACCCAAGATCAGCCTCGATATCATCAATTTCATCTGAACCACTTTGAGATTCTAGTTCCTGAGTTGACTGGTCAACTTCCTCGGTTGGGGTTGGTGTGGGAGCAACGGGTGTTGGTTTGGTTGATCCTCTCATGGTAAACAACAAAACCCCGAGAACAAAGAGGCAAAGGACAGCCAGGATGACAAAAAGATACCAAAAACGCTCTAAAAAATTAGGCTTAGAAGGAGGTTTGGGGATGGGATAAGGACTTTCCTCAGGTGAAGACGGAGGTGTTGGAGTTTCTTCAGGAGTTTTAATTATCGGTGGTGTTTCTGGTGTTGGTGTTCTTTCTTCTGGCATTTTTATTCTCCCTCCCCCGCTTCGGTGGCAACTGGCGGCAATTCGTTTTGGCCGACTCTTAGGCCGCGGAGATCACCGATAAGGTGAGCTAAGCTTCGGTGGACATCAACCAGGGCGTATTTTATTTCTTTAATTAGATCTTTCACATTAGCAAAGCTTTCTTTCGGGTTGTCTGATAAGAGGATTTCATCCAAGCTGGCCTTAACATCATCCAGGGCGGCGCTGGCGCTGCTAAGTTTTTCCTTGGCGGTTTTAAGATCTACCTTTACTTGGGCAGTGTCAATCTCTTCATTTTCTGCTTCAATTTTAGCTATTCTTGATTCAATTCTGGCGATTAGCTTATTAAGTCGGGCAATGGCTGCCTCAAATCGTTTCGCCATTTTATCAAAAAAGCTTCTTATCAGCGCCATTCTTCTGGTATTAATTCTGGCTTCAACCGTGGCCCGGCGGGTTTCTCTTAGCTGCTCCTGGGCTGCTTGGTGAAGTTCGATCTTTTCTCTTATTTGCTGGAGATGTTCAATTCTTTTCTGGGCTGATTCAGTTGAATAGCCTGGGATAGGGCGAAAAGCAGCTGAGCTTGGATCTTGAGCCTTAGCGGTAATTGGAAAAGCAGAAAAGAGGAAAAGGCTAAGGGAGAAAAAGATGGCAAGAATTTTTTTCATTACCTAAAAATAATAGTTTGATTTGGTATCTCTTGTCAAGAGCGAGACGATAAAATGAAGTTTCTTGCTAAATAAGCTTAAATTTTTCTCCCGGGCTCACCCTCGCTGGGCGAAACAGAAAAGCTAGGGATTTCTAGGTCCGCAAGCCCGACTGTTATCAGGTTTAGGTCCTCCCGAGAATCTTTTGGCCTTAGTTTCTTCTTTGTTCCTGTATAAATAAATTCCTTTTCTTGAGAATCCCAGTGCCATAAATGAGGTAGTATTTCAGGCTCAAAAGGGGCCTTACCATCGGCGATTCTTTTTTTAGCCTCTTCAATTCGTTGAGAGGCAGAAGTCTCAAGCCTTTCTTCCACTTTTTGAAGGGCAGGGCCTTCAGTTTGTGGGTTTAAAAGATCTATTTCTAATTCGCCAGACTGCTTAAGCCAGGAAAGGTAGAGTAGTTCTTTAAGTTCGATTACGGTTAAGCCAGAAACTCCTTCTTCCCCAAGAATTCTTCCATACTTTCCAAGGCGTTCTGCCATTTCTTTTCTGGATCTGACTAAGGGTAAAGTTTCGGCCATTTTTTTTATCTCCTTTTTATCTTAACAGATTTTTTATTGGTCGTTAATTGTCATTTTAAACAGGATCTGATTATAATTCAAGAGGGTATTTAATAAAAAGGGGGTTTTTCTTTGGAAACAGACTGGGCAAAAGAGTGGGATGGTTGGGAGGAAAAATACGCCAACATTTTCTGGAAGGCCTTGATGTGGCTGCCAGGCGTATGGGTCTTAAACAATGCCTGTCAAAAATTATTGGCTGATGTAAATTTGAAAAACCCTAAAGTTTTAAGTTTAGGCTCGGGTACAGGATCAAGCTCATTGATTATTGCAAGAATCCTGCAGGTTGAAAAAATGACCTTAGTGGATAGCGATAAGAAAGCCCTGGCAATTAGTAAAAAGCTGATTCAAGATTCAAACTTAAAAATCAAAGTGGATTATTTGGAAAAAAACATCCTTGATCTTGATTTGAAGGAAAGATTTCACCTTGTTCATTCAGAGGGCTTGATTGAGCATTTTTACAAAGACAACAGAGTTAAAGCCTTAAAAAAGCACGCCGATTTTTGCCAAAAGGGTGGCTATCTGTTGATTTTTGTTCCTGTCAAGGGAATTCAATACACGATCTTAAAGCAGGCTTTAAGCCTGTTTGGCCGGTGGGTTTATGAAGAGAAGCCTTTTACCAAACAGGAACTGCACAGGCTGTTTCGCAAGCTTAATCTAGAGATTGTTAAGGAAGAGACCTTCCCTTGGATGCATGAGATTGGGGTTTTGTTAAGAAGAAAGTAGGCTGAATGCCTTAAGATGGTTAGAGTCAGTGACCAACTTTCTTGCCTGACTTAACGTTGCCCATCTTGATTCATAAAACTCTTGAGAGTCAACCTTAAAGGTGTCCCCATCAGTTAAGATTAGATGCCAGATATCAAAATGAACCCGGCAGACTTGGGGAGGATTGTCAATGTCGGTGACCGTAAACAAAAAAGGGTTTTTAGTCTGGTTTTTATTAAGGGTTATTCCTAATTCCTCTTTTGCCTCCCTGGCAAAAGCTTCCGAGATTGACTCGCCTTTTTCAATGTGCCCGCCGGCACTTACCCAGAGGTTGGCTTTTTTGTGATGGACAATAAAAACTTTTTGAGTTTTGGGATTAAAGGGCAGAAAGTAAACGCAGAAGTGACTCTTTTTGTTGTCTTTTCTGATCAGCTTCCCCTCCTCTATTCTTTGCTGAAAGCGCTGGTAAGCTTTCTTATCGCAAAGATTGGGATCAAGAATTTTTCTTAGTTGGTTTGCCAGCTTCATTTTCTTTATAATACACCTTTCCTTTTAATTTTTGGGGCAAGAGGGAGTTCTTTTTATCAGGATAAGGTTGGTAGTTTTTACCATAGCCAAGCTCGGTCATGAGTTTTGTTGGGGCGTTAAGAATTTCCAGGGGGATGGGTAGGTTGCCGTGGTTTTTGATGTCTTCTTGGGCGGCCCTTAGGCCATTGTAGGCGCTTCTGTCCTTTAGGGCTTTGGCCAGGTAAACGGTGCCGTGAGCCAGGTTGATGGTGCATTCCGGGTAACCGATGGTTTCACAGGCTCTAAAGACCTCGTTAGCGACCACCAGGGCGGTTGGTTGGGCCATGCCGATGTCCTCTGAGGCAAAGATAACCATTCGCCTGGCTATGAAGAGGGGGTCTTCTCCGGCCTCTACCATACGGGCCAGATAATAAAGGGCGGCATTCTCATCCGAGGCCCTCATGCTTTTGATAAAGGCGCTGATGGTGTTGTAGTGTTCATCGCCTTGGCGGTCATAAAGAAGGGTTTGTTTCTGGAAAACATCTTTGATTAATTGAAGGGAGATTTCCTTTCTGCTTTTATTTATTGAACTGGCGATTTCAATTGCGTTTAAGCCTATCCGGGCATCGCCATTGGCGGCTTGGATTAAAAAGTCAAGGGCCTTAGGGTTTATTTTTGCTTTTATCTTTCTTAAGCCTCGTTTGATGATTGTTTTTAGTTCCTTTTCTTCCAAACGGTTAAGAACAAAAACCCGGCTTCTTGACAAAAGCGGGCCAATGACTTCAAAAGAAGGATTTTCGGTGGTGGCTCCAATGAGGATAATGGTTCCCTTTTCAACATGGGGCAGGAAGGCGTCTTGCTGGGCCTTATTAAAGCGGTGAATCTCATCTAAGAAAAAGATTGTCTGTTGCTGGTAAGCAACGAGTCTTTCCTGGGCCTCTTTAACAATTTTCCGAACTTCATCCAGGTTGGTGGTAACCGCTGAATGGGAGGTAAAATGGCTTTTGGTGGTTTTGGCAATAATCTGGGCCAGGGTCGTTTTGCCTGACCCGGGTGGGCCCCAGAAAATCATTGAAGGCAGTTGGTCGGTTTGAATTAGTTTGGAGATAATGCCCTTTTTACCGACCAGGTGTTTTTGGCCAACAAAGTCTTTTAAGGCTTGAGGGCGAATCCGGTCTGCCAGAGGTGATTGAGCCATGGGTTGATTGTAAACCGAAGAAATCCCGAATGTCAAGAGGTCAATTTATTCTTCCAGCTCAACTTCCATATCCAGAACCGGCGGTAAAAGGCCGGCTTCATAAAGTTCGGTTTCGTCAAGTTCCTTTTGGATCTCTTTAAGATCAGCCTTTATTTTCAAAAGGCCTGAGTCAGTTGCATAAGCTGAGGGCGAGGCGACCTCTTCGACCTCTTGAGAAGGGGTTGGCTCACCGGAAGGAGGGGCAATTTTCCCCCATTTTGCCAGCTGGCCAGAATAAATGACTCCAAAGACAGCCAAGGTAAGGGAGAGGATAACCAAAACTAAAACGATAATGATGATTTTTTGCTGGCGGTGAATTGCTTTTTTAATCAATGCCTGCCTCCCGAATAATTTCCAAAAGAAAGGAAGTGGCTTCTTTTAGATATTGGTGAGATTCATTAAAGCTTTGCTGAGCTTCGTTGTAAACTTTACCCTTATTTCTCTCCCTTAATTTTAACTCCGCCAACAACGATTGGGATGAGAACTGTTTTTCCTTGCTCCAGGTGAGCCGGTTCTGGGCTTCCAAAAGCCAGCGTTCAAAAAGCCTGGTTTCCATTTTCCCTTCCTGGCGGATTTGGGCGATTTTGGCTTCCAGCTGGTCAATTTGGGCCTGAATTTTATCCCGGAGAGAGTTTTCTTCACCGGCAATAATTGTTCCCAAGGCTTGGTAGGCGGAGACTTCCGTTTCCGGGTGGTGGTCTTGGGCTTCATTGGAAATTTGGATTGAATCAGAAATTGAGCCGACCACTGATAATCTGGCCTGGTGAGTTTCATACCAGCCGATTTCGTTGTTTAGCCTTAGGGAAACGATATTTTTCTCATAGGTGGAAACACCTGGGGTTTTTTCAAGTTTCAACCTTAAGGAAATCAGGTAAGTGCGCAGGGCCTTGTCTCGAGCCGTCAGCATCGTTTTCGTTTTTTCCAGGGCTTCAGTTTTGGCGGTAAGGGTTTTATAGGTTAAGTATTGCTGTTTGGCGGCGACAAACTCCGTGTGGGCAGCCCGATACTGATTGTAGTTGTAAAGATAGTCCTCATAAGCCTGGGAGAAGTTAAACTCTTGAGAAAAGGCGGTTGATGAAAAAAGCAACCAAAAAGAGATGGTTAAAATTAAAAAAGCGGACAGTCGTTTAATCATTGTCTTTTTAAATTTTACCCTTTTGTTCAGTTAGATTTCAAGTTTTTCCTTATCAGGACTTTTAAATCTCTCCCCTACCTTAAGAATTTCAAGATTAACCTTTGGATCGGATCGCTGGTAATCGGGTCTTGGCTGATAAAAAAGACTGAGCCAATAAAGATCAAAATGCCGATAATGATATGGGCAGCCTTGACTTGAGGGGCCGGCTTAACCAAAAGAGCCAGGCCGTAAGTGCCGCTGGTAATCATGCTGATGTAGATAATAATTGCTTTTTCAACCAGGCCGCCTTCAGCGGTGAACGATTGGTAACCGTGATAATCAGCCAGCTGTGGGTAAACAAAAAAGATGGCGTTGAAGGAAAGGAGAATTTGGTAAAGACCGGAAAGAATTAGAAGGATAGAAATGGTTTTGGCTAAAAAGTTCTTCCAGTCCACTTTATTCGATTTTAAATTAAAAAGACGGGCTTTTCAACCTACTCGTATCTTAAGGCGTCAATCGGGTTTAATCTGGAGGCCTTGGCAGCCGGGGCAACTCCGAAAACAATCCCCACCACTGCCGAGACGCCAAAGGCAAGGCCAATTGCCCAAGGGGAAACGGTGGTGGTAAAAAAGCGGCCGATTAAAAGAGAGAAGGAAACACCCAGGAAAACGCCGATTAGTCCTCCGACAAAGGAGATAACAACCGCTTCAATTAAGAATTGAATTAAGATATTCTGGGGTGTGGCTCCTACTGCCTTGCGAAGGCCGACTTCTCTTGTTCTTTCGGTAACGGAAACGAGCATGATATTCATAATCCCGATCCCGCCTACAATTAGGGAAATGGCCGCAATTCCTCCTAAAGCAGCGGTTAAAACACCCAAAATGCTGGAGACAACAGACAAAATGCTTTTGGTGTCCAAAACCGAAAACTCGTCATCATCTAAGGTCCTGGCTAGGATTTTTTCGATTTCCTTTTTGGTTTCCGGGACAAGCTCCGAGCTTTCAGATTGAACCCAGAGTGATTGGATGTATTCCATCTCAAACTGGCGCAGGGAGGTTGTGGCCGGGATAAAGACCTGGTTATCCATGTCAACCCCGCCGAAGCTGCCTTTCTCTTCCAAGATTCCCATCACCGTGTAGCGCTGGTCAGAGATGGTCATTTTTTTTCCAATCGGGTCTTCCTGGCCAAAAAGATCTTCAGCCACAGTTTTACCTAAAACAGCCACTTTCTTGGCGGAGTTGTATTGGGAGGTAGTGAAAAAGGAGCCTTCAACCACTTTTTGGTCGCGGACTGCCTGGTAATTTGGGCTTACTCCCGTGACTTGGGTAATCAGGGTGTTGCCTTTATATCTCATGGTGCCGTTATTTTCCGTATAGGCCATGACTGCCTTTATTGTTCTTGATTGGCCTTCCAGGTCATTAATGTGGTCAAAGGTGAATTTGGAGGCGGCTGCCCCTGCTCCCGGGACGCCCCCGCCCCCTCCCTCTCCAATTTCAAATTCTCCTGGGATAACAAAAAGGGCGTTTGCCCCCAAACCTTCAAGCTGCTGGGTAATGTAAGTTTGAAGACCTGAGCCGATCGAGATGAGCAGGATCACTGAGGCAACGCCAATGATAATCCCCAACATGGTTAAAAAGGAGCGCATTTTATTAGCCTTTAAAGACTCAAGGGCGACTTTGATTGCTTCAGCCAGATCCATTGACGATTTCTCCGTCGACAATTTTGATAATTCTTTTGGCAAATTTGGCGAGATGGGATTCATGGGTGACAATGACTACGGTATGGCCCCGGTCATTGAGATTTT